>JAJYHA010000195.1 GCA_021784995.1 Myxococcales bacterium | reverse complement strand
CAGAACGCCGCGCAGATGGAGCAGCAGGGCGCGCCGCAGAACGTGGTCAGCTCCTACCTCCAGTCCCAGGAGGGGGCCTTCGGGGGCTACTTCGCGCCCCAGCAGAACCAGGGGATCCTCGGCCCGTTGTACCCGGGCGCGACCTCGAGCGGCCCGTCGCCGCTGTTCTTCGAGTCCCTGCGCTACTCGCCGCAGATGCTCCCCGACTCCACCGCGATCCAGATGTACGGCACCGCGATCCGCCAGGCCGAGACGGCACTCGGGGCAAAGGCCAGCCCCGAGGCGAAGCTCCAGTACGCCTACCACTACCTGTCCCAGCAGTACCCGCAGGGGCTGCTCTCGCCCTACGCCGCCACGTACCTGTCCTACATGGCCGGCGCGGCCGGGGCGAACCCGTTCGCTCCACCGGCCGGATCGTTCCAGAAGCCCACCTCGAAGCCCTCCCCCGTGGAGAGTCAGAACGAGAAGATCCTTGCCTACCTGCGGAAGATGAGCACGGTCAACCCGCTGAGCCCGTGGCACGCGCTCCCGTTCCCTGCGGCCCCGTAGGATGGCCGGTCCCGACCTGATGCCCGGCGCCCCCGTAGGGGGGAACGGCCTGATGCCGAGCGGTCCCCCGGGCGGGGGCACGAGCTACGTCGCTCCGCTGCAGCTCGGCTCGATCGTCAACCCCGCCTACCCGGTCCAGTCGGGCATCTACTTCGGCCCCACCGGCTACGCCACCGCCTTCGCTCCGACGCCTCCGCCGTTCGCGCAGACCCAACAGCCGCAGCCCCAGGGGCTCGCCGGCTTCTTCGTGAACGCCTGGCGCGACGCGCACACCTGGGCGACCGGGCTCAGTGCCCTGGCCGGGATGGGGTCCCATGACCTGCTGAAGGCCGGCGAGGAGGGGATCTCGCTCGGGCAGTGGGGCCATCAGATGGGTGGCTACGACATCACGCCCGGACGGCTCTGGCAGGGGATCGACCAGGCGTTCTTCACCAAGAACGCCTGGAACTTCTACGACCATCCCCTGAACGTCCTGTCCAACATCCTGACCGTGCTCTCGCTCGGAGGGGGAGCGCTCGGGCTCGCGGCACGGACGGCCGGCATGGCCGGGCTCGCCGGCGAGGTGACCGGGGACACGGCCGCGGAGATCGCGGCCAAGGCCGCGTCGGGAGCCGGGACGGTCGCGGGGCAAGCGAACCTCGCCGATCAGATCGGGGGAGGGACGGCGGCCGAGGCGATCGGGCGCCTCTACCGAGCCGCGAGCACTACCGAGAACCGCATCAGCTCGCTTCGCCTCACCGGCCCGGCGCTCGAGCGCGCCCAGCAGGAGCTCGGCGCCTACCGCTCGGCCATGTCGGACCTCCAGTCCAAGTTCGCCCCGGCGTGGGCACAGGCTCTGCAGCCAGGCATCGGGACCCCGTTCCCTGGGGGCAGCAAGTTCATCCGGGTGGGCGATGAGTTCGTGAAGGTCCCGCTCGCCTCCAACGTCTGGAAGCAGCTCGTCCAGACCTCCGTCCAGCGCCTGCTCACGCAGTCTCCCGACAAGCTCGGCGAGCAGATCGCGCTCCTTGGGCAAGACGGCGTCGACGCTCAGCACCTGCAGGGGATCGTCGACCAGGCGCGCGCGCTCGGCACGAACGTCGAGCGCGAGGGCATCGCGACCCGGCGCCTGTCCAAGGCCGTCGACACGCTGGTCGGAAACCACACGAGCCGGTTTCTTCGCCAGCGCGGCGAGGACATGGCGGCCATGCGGGATGCGCTCTCGGGCGTCCCCGAGCCGGACCTCTCCTCGATGGCCGCTCGGGTCCACGGGCTGCAGGACGCGGTGGAGGCTCCTCCCACATGGGCAACCTGGACGCGCCCCGCGGGCTACCCCGACGGGCTCGGCCCGATCGTCTCCGACCCTGAGATGCAGCGGCTCCTGGAGGCCGGCGATCGCCACGTCGCGGGGCTCTCAGACACCCGTGCGCCCCTTGCGCACCTGGATCAGAACTTCGATGCGGTGTCTGCCGAGCTGTACCGGCGGCTGAAGGAGTTCGAGGGTGCGACCTACGACCCGCGGACGGGTCGGTTCTTCGAGGTGGGTCCCGAGCACTACGGTCCTGGGGAGCCCTCGGTCGCGGTGGGGGGAGGCGGGGGCCATGTTCCTGACCCTGCGGATCTCCCGGCCTTCCAGGCCGCACTGCGGGACTTCGTGAGCCACACCCAGGACCTTCTCGAGCAGGGCCGCCACATCGGGGTGTGGTCGGAGGGTGGCAAGACCTACCTCGACCCATCCCTCATCGTCCGTCCCGACGAGGCCATGGGGATCGCGGCCCGGAATGGCGAGATCGCGGCCTATGACCTGCGAGGGGATCGGAACCTGTATACTCCGATGACCGAGGAGGGTCTTCGTGCACGAGCCGCAGGAGAAGGTGCAGACGCCGAGCAAGCCCGCATCGGGCTACAAGCCCACCTCTCCGGAAGAGCATCGGGTGGCGTGGGGCGCCTTTCTGAAGCGCAAGGAGCGGGAGCGCAAGGAGCGGGAGCGGCAGGGCTCCAGCAAGTAGCCCGCAGGGCCCCGGAAGGCGCCGGCGCGACGATCCTGTCGATGGCCGGCCTCGCCGACCGGATGGCGCCCGAGGAAGCAGCCGCCTACCTCCGCGACTCGCTGAACCAGGGGGCGGCCTGGGCGGCCACCAAGCGCGGCGACATCGCCCAGATCGGCTACTCCTTCCCGGTGCAGGTCGGGATCACCGGCCCGACGGCCCGGATCGAGGACGTCGTGAACCCGCTCGCCGAGATGTCCGGGCCCTCCCGCATCCAAGCGATCGCCCAGGCGCAGCGCGAGGTCGTCTCCTCGCTGGACCTCTCGCAAGGGACGGTCGACCACCTCGCCTCCGACGGTGCTCTCCCGGTGGTGCGGGTGAAGCTCGCGACCTTCCGCGACGCCGAGGCGGCGCTCGCGAAGCTCCGGGAGACGTTCAACGTCGAAAAGGTCGACGACACGCTCGTGGATCCCCGTTCGATGCTGAACCGCGGCGTGCACGTCCTGGTCCGTCTCGCCGATCAGACCCCGGTGCAGGTCGAGTTGCACGACCCCGTCTCGGTCCTCGCGGCCCAGGTGGCCGACTCGAGCGCCGCGTGGGTGGCCACCGCCCAGGAGGCGATGCGGGTCGCCCAGGCCGAGCTCGACGCCGGCCGGGTGACCGGGGAGGAAGCGACGAGGCTTGCGGCGAGCATCGAGGCCATGCGCCACGAGATCACGCTCGCCGGCTACCGCCATGGCTCCCTGATGGAGCCCGTCGTCATGAATCTCCGACGCGAGTTCCTCGGCCAGGCCCCGGAGGCGGGCGCCTGGGCGCAGGAGCGCCTTCGCCTGGAGATCGCCAAGCGCCTCGAGGAGCCCGAGATCGCCGGCGGCTTCACGACCCCCTCCCGGCTGTTCGCGCGCCAGTACCTCGCGCAGTGGATGGCCTCCGGCGGGGAGTTCACCGCCAAGGGGGAACGCGCTGGCGGCGCCGAGATCGCCGACCTGCACCTCGCTCGACAGGCCGCCAACCTCCCGACCCCCATCTACTTCCCGCACATGGACGCCACGCGCGTGAAGTTCTCGGACTTCCTGATGTCCAAGCGGGCGATCGGGGCCCGAGCGGCGAAGGCCGCGGTCTGGCGCCGTCCCGACCTCGGCAAGCTCCTTGAGGCCGGGAAGTTCGTCACCGACCCGATCGACGCCTACACGCGCCGGGCGGCGATGGCCGTCGCCCACCAGGAAACCTGGGACATGGTGCGGGAGTTCGTGAACCGCTTCGGGCGCCCGATCGACCCGCTGCACTGGCGCGAGGAGCTGCGTCCCGGGGAACGCCTGGTCGCCCCCGACGGACTCCTGCGGTTCTTCAACTACCGGCTCTACCTCGACGACGCGATCACCAAGGCGGTCGCGAACGACGGCGAGAAGCTCGCCCCCGCAACGCTGAAGGCCCTCCAGAACGTTCTGCCGGAGGTCCAGGACGCCACCGTGGCGGAGATCCGGATGGCGACCCAGCGCGGCGTGAAGATGTACGCGGCGCCCGAGGCCGCCGTGAACCGTCTGGAGGCCCACGTCATGCCCCGGCTCGGGGTGAAGACGCGCCTGTTCTGGGACGGCCCGACGAACCTCTGGCGGAACATGGTGCTCCTTGGCTCTCCCCGCTGGTTCGTGAACGTCTTCTTCGGCAACGTCTTGTTCCTGAAGGCCCAGGGCGGCCGGATGTCCGACGTCGTGCTGCAGCTCCTTCGCCCCGGGTGGCGCGAGACCCTGGACGAGAAGATCCCCGCCGAGGTGCTGAACAACACCTTCATGGGAGCGAACCAGCAGTACCAGACCCATCTCGGCGCGGCCGGCGAGACGACGATCGGCCAGTACCTCACGACGCTGAAGGCGACGCGCCCGATGCGCTTCGCACGTTCCTGGGGAAGCTGGTACGGCAAGCAGATGCTCGCGATCGAGGATGCCTACCGGCGGGCCTCCTGGCTCGCCGCGGCGCGCGACGTCGGCGCGGAAGCGGGCGTCCTGCCGTCTGGCCTGAGGGCCGCGGCGGAGCGCTGGGTCACCCTCGGCAAGCGCCTGGACCAGCTCTCCGAGGTGGGGGCCGATCCGGCCCTTGCGCAGCAGATCGGGACGCAGGTCAACCGGTTCATGGGCGAGTACGACCGCCTCTCCCCGATCGAGCGCAACGTCATCCGCCGCTGGGTGATGCCCTTCTACGGCTTCTACAAGCACATGCTGAAGGCCTTCGCGGTGCTGCCGTTCACCCAGCCGCAGCGCTTCGACGTCCTGCGCGCCATGGCCGAGATGGGCCAGGAGTTCACGTCCCAGTACGGCCCGGTCCCGGCGTGGCTGCAGGGCGACGTCGCCTACGGAGCGGGCTATGCCCCCGGCACCACGCGGTTCCTCTCGACCTCGAGCCTGAATCCGTTCGCGATGCTCTTCCAGGACCCGCTGTCGATGCTGAACCCCTGGATCCAGACGGTCTTCGAGGAGGTCACCGGGCGGAACTTCAACACCATGCAGCCCTTCACCTCGGCGAACACCTTCGCCGCGCCAGGGGGCTCCGACCAGATGTACCGCATGACCACCTCCGGCCAGATCGAGCCGGTCACGATGGTGCAGCCCTCGATCCTCGAGCTCGCCCTGCGGAACATCCCGCAGTACACCCTGCTCGAGCAGATGATCGCCGGGGCGAAGACCTACGACACCTCGACGCTGCTCGGCGACATCGCCAACCGCTCCGGCTCCGTCATCACGAACCCGATCACGCAGGCTCCTCAGCAGCCCTATGACCTCGCGCAGCGGATCATGGGCTTCATCGGGGCGCCCTCGATCGACTACTCCCTGATCGACTACCAGCAGTCGATGCAGATGGACCGGGCACAGGCCCTGCTCTACTACCTCGAGCGCCAGGGGCTCCTGCCCCCCCAGGGGCTCGGCCAGGTGTCGGTGCCCCTTCCGAACCCGCTTGGGCTGCAAGGAGGCTGACCCGTGGAGGATCCAGACCGCCAGCGGATCGACCGCCTGGAAGACGAGCACCGAGGCTTCAGGAACGCGCTCTCGGAGGTCCAGCGGGACATCGTCGCCACCGAGCGACGCTTCGGCGACCAGCTCGCCACCCTTCGCTCCGAGATCAAGGCGGACATCTCGACCCAGTACGACCGGTTCGAGGGGCTCGTCAAGGGCTACCACGATTCCACCGAGGCCCACCTGGACCGCCAGGACCACAAGCTCGACGTGTTCAGCGAGCAGATCCTCACCGCGGCGAGGTCCTGGCCGCCGGCGGCCCAGTGGGTCACCGGGGTGCTCGGGACGGTCGTCGGCTTCGCGATTCTCGTCCCGGTCCTCGCGC
>JAJYHA010000244.1 GCA_021784995.1 Myxococcales bacterium | reverse complement strand
CCGAACAGCCCCGCGACGAGCGGCGCGCCGAGGTCGCCGGCGAGCGCCCGCGCGGCGCCGAGCGCCTCCAGCGCGGGGCGCGGGAGCAGGCCGTCGCGCTCCGTGTGGCCGAGGAAGAGGATGGTCTCCATGGGCGGCTCCCGTCGCGCGCCGTGCGGCGCGCCACGCGCTAGTCCTTCGTGATCCACTCGACGATCTCCCGCGCCACCTCGTCGACCGACAGGTCCTTCACCAGGCGGGTCTCGCGCTGCACCTTCGGCACCGCCACCGACGCGTACTCCAGGCCGGTGGCCCCCACGCGCGCCGGTCGCGCCCGCTGCAGGGCCGGCAGGATGGCCCGCATGTTCGCCATGCCGACCTGCGGGTTGTTGCGCGGCTCCGGGAGGTTGCCGGTGGCCCAGCCCAGCACGGCGGGGGGCCCGGCGACGGCCGAGAGCTGGTGCTGGCCGCCCTCGACCCGCTCCAGGATCTCGAGCGACCCGTCGGCGCGCGGCGTGACCTGGTCCACCCCCTGGAACTGGTCGCCGATCTCAAGCCGCTCGCCCAGGATCTGCAACGTGGCGCCCGCGCCGCGCGAGGCCGACTCCCACCCGCCGAAGACGAGGAGCCGGGCGCGATCGAGCCCCGGGATGGCCTGGACGGCCTCGGCGAGGGCGGCCGCGGTCTCGTGGGCGTCGACGAACCCGCTGGCGGGACCGTCCACCGCCACCAGCTCGAAGGGCACCTTCTGGCCGACGGCCATCATCACCTGTTGCAGCTTGGCCTTCGGGCCGAGCGACACCAGCCAGACCTTCGACCCGGGCACCGCCGCCGCCAGGTTGGCCGCCTCGTAGAGCGCGTGCCCGGCCCAGGGATCGAGCACGGCCGGGAGCATCATCTCGTTCTTCAGGGCCGGTCCGGCCGGCCCGGCCACGGGCTCGAGCGTCTGCAGCGGGTCGGGCACCACGCTGCCGCACACCACGATCTGGAATCCGCTCACGGGGCCTCCTCGGTTCAGTTCTCGGCGGAGTGGAGCCCGCCCGCTCCGGCACGGAACGCGATGTTGGTCCGCTCGCCCTCGAGCGCCTGGGTGCAGTTCCAGAGGCAGGCGCCGCAGTGAACGCACTTCTCGCGGTCGAAGGAGGGCGGCCCGTCCGCGACCCCGGGCGCGATGGCCTGCGCCGAGCAGATCTCGACGCAGGTGCGGCTCCCGCAGCGGGCGCAGACCGCGGGCTGGACGAAGCGCACGTGGTCGGCGTAGCCCGGCGGCGCCTGGACCTTGCCGCCCATGAGCAGCGCGTCCTGGTGGGTCACGAGGAGCTGGCCGTCGTAGGGGATGTCGGGCCAGCCGGCGCGCCGCATGAGCGCGGCGGCCAGGGAGCTCCCCTCCCGCCGGCACTCCTCCCGGATGCGCGCGATCTCACCGGACGGGATGCGGCCCCGGTAGTACTCCTCCACCGACCCGAGCCGCTCGTGCGGCGCGACCGGCTCGGGGCCGAGGTGCAGCCGCCCCCCCGTCATCGCCGAGAGCGCCATCCCGAGCAGGCCCGTGACGACGCCGCGCCCGAACCCGTCCCGCGCGCGCTCCGCCACCCGCGCCTCGCGCTCGAGCCAGCTCGCGCGGCGCCGCGCCACGTAGGCCGCCTCCAGGTTCTCGCGCGTGAAGGGCTTCCGGTCGCGCAGAAGCTCGAGCACGCCCTCGGCCAGGAGGGTCCCGCTCGTCCAGGCCTCGTCCACGCCGGAGCCGGTCAGGACGTTGGTCGTCCCCGACCCCTCGCCGATGCGCGCGAAGCCGTCGCCCACCAGGCGCGGCTCGCCGCGCCGCCCCGACTCCTGCAGCGACTTGGCCCCCCACGAGCGCATCCGGCCGCCCTGGAGGTGCCTCCAGAGGTAGGGGTGCTGGACGAAGTGCTGCAGGAGCAGGTAGGTCGTGCGGACCGGGCTGTCGAACCAGGACGGCACGAAGATCCCGACCGATGCCACGCGCCCGGGATGGACGTAGAGGAAGCCGAAGATCTCCGGCTCGGGATAGCCGAAGGTGTGGAGGACCGTGCCCTCCGGCAGCGCGCAGCGCTCGGGCAGGTCCACCACCATCTTCATCCCCACCGCCCACTCGCGGACGTGGTGCCCGTCCGGCAGGCCGAGGTGGTCGTCCAGCGCGCGGCCCACGGCGCCGACCGGACCGTCGCCGACCACCGTCAGGCGGGCGCGCACGTCGAGCCCGGGCGCGTAGCCGGCGTCCGGCGACCCGTCGCGCGCCACCCCCTGGTCGAGCAACCGCACGCCCCGGACCGCTCCCCCCTCCAGCAATGGGCTCGCCACCGGCGTCCCGGGCCAGAGCTGCACCAGCCCCGTCCCCATGAGCTGCTCGCCCACCCACTGGTCGAACTGGCCGACGGAGAGGACGAGCCCGTCCTCCTTGCGCATGAACTCGGGCGTGAAGGGCAGCTCGAGCGCGTGCTCGCGAAACGGCAGGAGGCGCCGCAGCGCCCGGATGGCCGCGTCGGCCGTGCGCAGCGCGTTCGAGCGGCAGCTGGCGCCCACCGGATCGAGCAGGTAGACGAGCCGCTCCTCCGTCACCCGGGTCGCCATCGGGATCTGCGAGGGGTCGAGATCGGGGTAGCTGGCCCGGATGCCGCGGGCTCGCGTCACCACGCCCGACACCCCGAAGCCGAGCCCTTCGGCGCGCTCGTAGCACACGATCTGCGGGGGGAGCCCCGGGGCGGTCTCGCTCTCCACGGCTGGCGTGCCGTCGGGGTTCTGCAGCCCACGCGCGAGCGTCGTGAGGAAGCCCCCCATGGCCGGCCCGAAACCGACGCAGGCGATGTCGACCTCGAGCGTCTGGCGCTCCGGCTCGGCCGCGGCGGCGGCCCCATCGGTGGCGAGCGGCACGCGAGCTCCGATCCCGTCAGGCCGGGTAGTCGAGCGCCTCGGGGATCATGACCCGGGCGAGCGCCTCGGCGCAGCGATCCTTGGCCAGCCGCGATCCCGTCAGGCACTGGTCGAGCTTCATGCGGAGCGCCGCGAAGTCGGCCACGCTGACGCAGCGCGAGCACGGCCCCGCCTTCTCGGGGTGCGAGCCGTCGGCCCCGATCACGTCCACCGCGCAGCTCCCGATGCCGGGGATGAGGTCCTCCAGCTCGTCCAGCTCGGTCGCGCCGTAGCAGGCCCGTCGCGCCTCCTCGTCCCAGGCCGGGTGCCGGTTGTACCCGTAGACCAGCTCGGCGCAGAGCCGCCCCACCTCGCCCGAGGCGCGGGCGGCCTGCACGTGCGCCAGGTCCTGATAGAAGCGCACCAGGCCTGCGAGGCCCTCCGCCAGCGCCGGGCTCGACGGGCCCCTGGTCTCCAGCTCCACCACGTCGAGCACGAGGCAGCGGGCGGCCATGAGCCAGGCCAGCGCGTCGGCGAGCGGGAAGCCGACGCCCTGGCGCGGCCCCTGGAGCAGCCGCTGCCCGTCGGCGTCGGTGGCCTCGAGGAGGTGCCGGTAGGTGTAGAGCCAGAGCACCAGCGCGGAGGCCAGCTCGCACGCGCCCGTGTCGGGGCGCTCGGAGCCGACGTGCCGCAGCTCCTTGATCCACGCCTCGAGCTGCACCAGGAACACCTCGTTGCCCATGCAGACGGTGAGCTGCCGCCGCTGCACCGCCTCCGGGCCCTCGTAGGTGGCCTCCAGCTGCGCGTCCATCCACTTCTGGCCCAGGAAGCCCGGGCAGTCCTCGGTGATGCCGTAGCCGCCCATCAAGCTCACCGCCTCGCGCATCATCGTCGCGCCCTGGCCGGTGTTCCACAGCTTGGTGGCGGGGCAGAGCACCGCGCCGGCGCTGTCGAGGATGGCGTAGCGGACCAGCGGATCGGCCTCCAGCTCCGCGATCCGGTGGGCGTCGCGCTCCCCCTCGGGCAGCGCGCGCTGGCGGACCAGCTCGACGGCGCGCGCGTTCACCTCCTTGAAGAGCTTCAGCTCGCCGCGGCCGGAGATCCCCCGCTCCCCGAGGATGCGGAACTTCTCCCGCTCGAGCGGATCCAGCTCGTCGAAGAGCCGGGCGGCGTGGAAGCCCAGGGAGGCGGCCGCCTCACCGGTGGCCCAGACGTCGGCCAGCCGGTGGAGCACGTCCTCCCGGACCTGCAGCCCGAGGTCGTAGCGCGGGGTCCCGGGGTGCGCCTGCTGCGCGCCGCGGAAGCGTCCCCGCTGGTAACGGATGACGGGCTCCACCGCCGACAGCAGCTTGGCGGCCGTCATCACCCCGACCGGCACGCGCGTGTGCTTGAAGACCGCGGCGATGATCTCGTCGTGCGAGTGACGGGGCACGAGGACGCCGTCCTTCACCGTGTACCCGCCCACGATGCGGGAGGCCGGGACGCGCAGGCTGAAGATGGGGTCGTTGGTGGAGGAGAGCTGGTGGACGAGCTTCCTCGTGGGCGTGCCGCGGTCGAAGACGCCGGGGTCGCCCTCCTCCAGGATCACCATGCAGCTTCCCTTGATCCGCGCGTCGTCGGAGTCGACCGCCGCCGTCACGAAGTTGGCGAAGCCCATGTTCGTGATGAAGCGGCCGCGCTTCTCCACCTGGAGCACCGGCTCCTTCCCGGGCTCCCACTCGGCGACCCGCACCTTCCCCCCCAGCATGCCGGTGTCCACCCCGACGTACGGGATGGGCTCGGTGAGCGCGAACGCGCCGCGCCAGGGCGTGCGCTCCTCGCCGGGCCGCGCCGGCGCGGCCAGACCCATGTAGCGATCCTGCTGCGCAGGCGTGCCGCGCTCGTGGATGGGCGAGAGCGCGAGGTGCCCCGCCAACCCGCCCGTGGCGGCCCCCGCGTCCACCCAGGCGAGCTCGAAGGCGGCCAGCGCCATGGCGAGGTTCTTGGGCCCCTCGATGAAGCCGCCCTGGTGCGGCTCCATGAAGACCCCCGTGACGCCGCACTCGTCGTAGTGCCGCAGGAGCTCCTGCTTCCGCTCCGTCCAGTCGTGGGAGCTGCGGGCGCCCTCCGCCACCATCCGCGCCACGGGGCCGCGTGCGACCTGGCGGACCGACTGCACCAGCATCTGCAGATCGAAGCGGTCGGCGAGGCGCCACAGCACGTTTCGAACGTCGTCTCCGGGCAGCGTGCGCAGGGTCTCTGCGGCGGCGACCTCTTCGGCGGGGACGGCCATGGCCACTCCTCCCGTTCGTTCAGTGCGTACGACCCAAGAGCACTGACAGCAAAGAGGGAGTGCGCCCTCCCGCGGCAGCGCCAGGGGACGGACGCTAGCAAGCCGCCGAGAGCTACTCAAGCGCGCTGCTTCACGATTTCCTGCCTGCGGCAGAGTGCCGCAGCTCCGCAGGAGGACACGCGTTGGAGCGAGGGATCAGTCCTCGATCTTGAAGCCGACCCGCAGCGTGACCTGGAACTCCGAGACCTTGCCGTCGCGGATGGCGCCGCGCTGCTCCACCACCTCGAACCAGCTCATCCCGCGGACGCTCCTGGCGGCCTCGGCGATGGCGGTGCGCGTCGCCTCGGCGTAGCTGGTGGGGGACGTCCCGACGATCTCGATCTTCTTGTAGGTGCCGGCCATGGTCGCCTCCGGGTGATCGGGTTTCGGAGACGAATAACGGATCGCGCGGCGCGGCGCCGCTGCATCAGACGCCGGCCAGGTAGGTGTAGCCGCGCATCACGCTCTCGAAGAAGTCGGCGAGCTGGACGCCCTCCTTGGGCCGGATGGCGCCCTCCTTCACCTTCTGGTCGAGCGCGTTCTTCACGCGGCGTGCGAGCTCGGCCGGGACGTACTGCATGCGCGAGAGCACCTGCTCGACGCGGTCGCCCGGGATCACCTCCTCGATGTAGAAGTCCTCGGGGTCCTCGTCGTCCATGAAGACGTGGATCTCGTTCACCCGGCCGAAGAGGTTGTGCA
>JAJYHA010000001.1 GCA_021784995.1 Myxococcales bacterium | reverse complement strand
TAGTAGGGCTCGCCGGGGCGGAGCGGGTGCAGCGACAGCGTCTCGTCGACGCCCTCCCCCTCGATGAACCGGTCGATCTTGCCGTCGGAGTCGCAGGTGATGTCGACGATGGTGCAGTCGCGGGTGGGCGGCTCCGTGAGGCGGTGGAGCGGGACGATGGGGAAGAGCTGGTCGAAGGCCCAGTGGTCGGGCGCGCTCTGGAAGAGCGAGAAGTTCGCCATGTACTGGTCGGCGATCTTGTCGCCCAGGTCGCGGGTGTCGCGGGGCAGCCGCTTCTTGCCGCGGTTCAGCGCCACCAGGCCGCGGCACAGCTTCCAGAAGAGGCTCTCGATGACGGCGCGCTCCTCCAGCCCGAGGATGCCGAGCTTGAACATCTGAAGCGCTTCGTCCTTCTTGGCCACCGCGTCGTGGTACGCCTCGGCCCGGTTCCGCGGCGTGAGGCCCGCCACGATCTCCCGCATCTCGCGCACCACCCGCGCCTCGCTGGCCTGCGGGACGGAGGCGGCGGCGATCTCCTCCGGGGCGCCGATCTCGATCTGGCCGAAGACGTTCATCACCACCATGGAGTGGTGGGCGGTCACCGCGCGGCCCGACTCCGAGACCACGTGCGGCTCGGGGACGGCCTCGTTGGCGCAGACGCGCTGGAGGTTGTAGATCACGTCGCCCACGTACTCGTCGAGCGTGTAGTTCACCGACGACGACTGGCCGCCCGGCCCGGTGTTGCTGCGCGTCCCCACGTAGTCGACGCCCAGGCCGCCGCCCACGTCGAAGTACTCGATGGGCAGCCCCATCTTTCGCAGCTTGGCGTAGACGCGCGCGCCCTCGTTGATGGCGTCCTTCACCACCCGGATGTCGTTGAGCTGCGAGCCGACGTGGAAGTGGAGGAGCTTCGCGCAGTGCTCCTTGCCCGCCTCCTTCAGCAGCCGCACGGCGTGGATCAGCTCCGGGATGGTGAGCCCGAACTTCGCGAAGTCCCCGCCGGAGGACTCCCACTTGCCGGTCCCCTTGGTGGTCAGCTTGGAGCGCAGGCCGATGAGCGGCTCGACCCCCATCTCCTCGCCCAGCCGGAGCAGCTGCGGCAGCTCCGACAGCTTCTCCACCACCACGATGATGGTGCGGCCCAGCTTGCGTCCGAGCAGGGCCAGCCGCAGGAACTCCTCGTCCTTGTACCCGTTGCAGACGGTGATCGCCTCCGGGTCGGCGTTGTAGCCGAGCACGATCAGCAGCTCGCCCTTGGAGCCCGCCTCCAGGCCGTAGTGGTAGGGCGCGCCGGCGTCGAGGATCTCCTCGACCACCTCGCGCATCTGGTTCACCTTCACCGGGTAGGCGCCGTAGTAGCGCCCCCCGTAGCTCATCTCGGCGATGCCCTTCGCGAAGGCCTCGTTGATGGCCTTGACCCGGGCGCGCAGGACGTCCTGGAACCGCACCACGCACGGGAAGCCCAGGCGCCGCTCCTGGATGTCCTCCACCACGTCCATGAGGTCGATGGTGGGGCCGGGCTGCCCCTGCGGGTGGACGACGATGTGCCCCTTCTCGTTGACCGAGAAGTACCCGGCGCCCCACCCGGCCACGTTGAAGTGCTGCGCGGCCTTCTCGACGGACCAGTCGGAGGCCGGGGTGGCCGCCGTCGCGTCGCTGGTGTGCTCGGGGATGCGTGACTCGGGCGTCGCCATCTCGGCCCTCTCATACATGGGCGGCGCACAGAAAGAAAGATCGCCAGCGGCCGCACGACGCGTTATCCCGAACGCCGGCGTGACCACTCACCCGCCCAGCGCGCACGGAGCCGAGCCGGCCCGGTGGCCCGGGCCCCTCGCCCCACGGCCGGGGGCCTGAGGATGCGCGGACTGGAGCAGATCCCCTGGGTGTACGACGCGGGCATGGCGCTCCTCGAGCACGGCCGCTTCCGCCGCTGGCGCGCGTGGCTCACCGGCGGCGCGCGCGGCCGCGTGCTCGAGGTCGGCTGCGGCACCGGCCGCAACCTCCCCCTCTACCCGGCCGATGCCTCCGTGGTGGGGAGCGATCCCCACCCCGACCCGGTGGCGGCCGCGCGGCGGCGCTCTCCCGGAGTGCCGCTCGTCCAGGCCCGCGCGGAGGCGCTGCCGTTCCGGGCCGGCGCCTTCGACACGGTGGTCTCCTCGCTCGTGCTGTGCAGCGTGGAGGACCCGGCCGCGGCGCTGGCCGAGATCCGGCGCGTCCTCGCCCCGGGCGGCGCCCTCCGGCTCGTCGAGCACGTCCGCGCCCGGACGCCCTGGCGGGCACGGCTCCAGGACCGGGTGCAGCGCCCCTGGACCTGGCTGACCGGCGGCTGCCACCCGAACCGCGACACGGAGCAGGCGATCCTCGCGGCCGGCTTCCGGATCGAGGAGCGTGGGCGACGCGCGCGGGGCGTGCTCCGCCGGTTCGCGGCCCGTCCGTAGGGGCGCCGCGCGCCGCCGGCCGCCCGGATCAGGCCGCGCCGCGCAGGATGCGGAGGGCCGCCTCCAGGTCCTGCGGCAGGGGCGCCTCGAAGGAGATGGGCCGCCCCGTCGCCGGGTGCGGGAAGGCGAGCCGCCACGCGTGCAGCGCCTGGCGCCCCAGCGCGGCCGCCGCCCGCCGCACCGGGTGCCCGGGGGGAAGCCGGGCCTCGCGGCGCGTGCCGCCGTAGACCGCGTCGCCCAGCAGCGGGTGGCCCTGCTCCGAGAGGTGGACCCGGATCTGGTGCGTCCGACCCGTGTGCAGCCTGACCTCGAGCAGGGAGGCCCCGCCGTACCCCTCCTCGATCCGCCAGGCGGTCACGGCGCGCCGCGCGCCGGCGCCCCGGGCCGTGAAGCGCTTGCGATCGCGCGGGTGGCGCCCGTACGGAGTGTCCAGCCTGCCCTCCGCCGCGGGCCGGCCGTGGCAGAGCGCGAGGTAGGTCTTCTCCACCCGCCGCGCCTTGAACGAGGCCTGGAGCGCGGCCAGCGCCGCGGCGCTCTTCGCCACCACCAGGCACCCCGACGTCTCCCGGTCGAGCCGGTGCACGAGGCCCAGCCGCGGCGCGGCCTGGCCGGCCGCCGCGCCCATGCGGTGGAGCAGCGCGTTCACGACGGTCGAGTGCGGGGTGCCGCGGGCCGGGTGGACCACCATCCCGGCGGCCTTGTCGAGGACGAGGAGGTCGTGGTCCTCGAACAGGACCGCCAGCGGCAGGTCCTGCGCCACGAGGCCCACCGGCTCGGGGGCGGGCACCGCGAGCTCGATCCGCTCGCCGCCCCGGAGCCGCGCCGCGGGCTTGACGGCGCGGCCTTCGACCTGCACCCGCCCTCCGTCGAGCAGCTGCCGGACGCGGGAGCGCGAGAGGTCGGGCGCCAGCCGGGTCAGCGCGACGTCGAGCCGGAGCCCTGCGAGCTCCACCGGGGCGATCAGGCGGCGGGTCTCCATCCCGCGCGCCTCACCAGATCTTCGACTTCACGTGCCGCTTGGAGCGGAGGATGACGTCGACGATGGCGCGATCGAAGAAGTTGGTGCGCTCGTAGAGCTCGGGCGCGACCCGGGAGCGGTAATGTTGCCGCCCCTCCTCGAGCTCGGCCCGCAGCGCCTCGAAGAAGTTGTCCTCCTCGATCCCGCGGACGATCTTCCGGTCGTTGTACAGCGACAGGTCCGAGCAGATGGCCCTGGCGAGCCGGTTCGCCTGCTCGGGGTTGTCGATGAGCGCCATGTCGCCCGGATGCTAGTGCAGCGCCGGAGCGACGGTCAACGCGCCCTCCGCGCGCGTCAGCGCCCACGCTCCCGGGCCGCCGCCGCGACCGCCTCCAGGTAGCTGCGCGCCACCCGCTGCCCGTCGAGCCGCAGCTCCCGGGCGAGCGCCATCAGCATGCCCCGGAGGTAGACGGGCGCCGGGAGCTGATCGTACCGGTCGGCCTCGAGGTTGAGCAGGCGCTGGCGCGAGATGCGGGTCCGATCGCACACCTGGTCCAGGCTGATGCCGCGCGCCTCGCGCGCGCGCTTCAGGACGTCGCCCGTGCAGGCGTCCGCCTCGCGCGCGAGGATGTCGGCCCCCCGCGCCACCGGGACGCGCGCCGACGCATGCGCGCGCGGGGGCGCCACGCGCTCGAGCGGGATCGGCCTGGGCGGCGGCGGCCGCGCCGGGGGCGTCACCCGCGGCGTGGAGAGGAGGATGGGCCTCGGCGCGCGCGGCGCGCTCGCCTCGCCGCCCTCCGGGCCGTCGCGCTCCCGGTCGCCGTCGTGATCCCTCGCCGCCACGTCGCGATCCTAGCCCCGACCCGGCGCTCCTCCAACAGTTCGGCGCCCCGGCGAGGGTCGAGGACGGCCGTGTCGCGCGGCGCCGCCGTCCCGGCCAGTCCCGGCCGGCGCCGCGTCGCCGAGCGCGGGCAGCTCCCGGGGGATCCCGAGCGGCCGGGGCGCGGGCATCCCGTACAGGAAGCGATACACGGCGTAGGAGCGCAGCACGCGCTTCACGTACCCGCGCGTCTCCTGGATGGGGATCTCCTCCACGAAGGCGTCGAGCGGGAGCGCCCCGCGGGCGCGGAGCCAGCGCTGGACCGGGACGTCGCCCGCGTTGTAGGCGGCCAGCGCCAGCGCCTCGGACCGATAGCGCCGCAGGAGCCCTCCCAGGTAGCTGGCGCCGATGCGGATCGAGATCTCGGGCCGGGTCAGATCCGAGGCGCCGACCCTGCGCATCCGGAGCCGGCGCGCGACGCCCTGCGCGGTGGGGAGCATCAGCTGGGTGAGGCCGACGGCGCCGGCGGCGGAGATCACGGCCGGATCGAGCCCGCTCTCCTCGCGCATGAGCGCCAGGAGCAGCTCCGGCGGCACCCCGGAGCCCGGCGCCCAGCGCTCCACCTCGCGCCGGAACGCCGCAGGATAGGCCACCCTCCACAGGCGGAGCGCCGCCACGTCCTCCGGCGCCGTCCGGAGCGCGCCACGCCCGACGGAGCGGACGAGGCGCGTCGAGGCCGCGCGCTCGCCGGCGCGATCGAGCAGCTCGGCGACGAGCAGCAGGGCGTCGCCACGCTCCAGGGATGCGCGGTCCACCGCGGAGAGCTCCTCGGCCGCGGCACGCTCGAGCCCCATGCGGTGGAGCAGCAGGCCGGCGCGGAAGTGCGGGTCCGCGGCCACCGCGCCCGCCTCGTACCGCAGCGCGGCCGCGCGCGGCGGCGCGGGCGGCCGCCGCCACCCCGGCGCCGATCCTGGCTTCACCTCCTCGAGCCGCGCCCGCGCGAGGAGCCCGTAGTAGTCGGTCGGGTGGCGCTCCGCCAGGGCGCTCCAGGCGGCGACGGCCGCCGCCGCGTCCCCCTCCTCCCCGCGCTCCATCCGGTACCGCGCCCGCCAGTAGGCCGCGCGCGCGTGCTCGTAGGGGTCCGACGCCTCGTAGTCTCGCTCGAGCTGCTCCAGCGCGGCCAGCGCGCCCGCCACGGAGCCCGCCTGCCGCTGGATCCAGGCCGAGCGGAAGAGCGCCTCGGCGCGGAAGTCGCCGCCGGGGTACCGCGCGGCCAGGTCGGCCAGCGTGGCCAGCGCCTCGTCGGTCCGATCGGCGCGCTGCAGCAGGTCGGCCGCGTAGAACAGCGCGTCGTCGGCGAGCGAGCTCGCCGGGTAGTCGCGGGCGAGCGTCCGGTACCAGGCCAGGCCCTGCGCCGGGTCGACGATCGACGCCGCGCCGGCCGCGAGGTAGAGGGCCCTGGCCCGCAGCGGCGCCTCCTCGCACCGCTCCACGACCGGCCGGAGGACCTCGATCGCCTTGCCGTGCCGGCGCTCCCTGCGGTAGGCGCGCCCCAGCGCGAAGGCCACCCGGCAGGAGAGCGGCTCACCCGGTCCGGGGGCGGGCAGCGCCGAGGCCAGCTCCGCGAGCTCGGCCGCAGCCGGGGCGTTGCGGTTCGCGTCGAGGAGCGCCTCGGAGCGCCGGAGGCGGACCTCCGG
>JAJYHA010000300.1 GCA_021784995.1 Myxococcales bacterium | reverse complement strand
GACGCGCTCCAGGCTGGACCAGACGGTGGTCTCGGTGGGCCCGTAGAGGTTCCACAGCTCGGCGCCGCGCGCGAGGAGCTGGTCGGCGAGCTCCCGCGTGAGCGGCTCGCCGCCGCACAGGATCCGCAGGCCGGCGCGCCCGCGCCAGCCCGCCTCCACCAGGAGCCGCCAGGTGGCGGGGGTCGCCTGCATGGTGGTGACGGGCTCCGTCTCCAGCACGCCCCGGAGGCGCTGCGGGTCGAGCGCCGTCTCGCGGTCCACGACCAGCACCGTCGCGCCGACGTGGAGCGGGAGGAAGAGCTCGAGCGCGGCGATGTCGAAGGTGGTCGTGGTGACGGCGAGGAGGCACTCTCCCGGCGAGAGGCCCGGCGCGGTCGCCATGGAGCGGAGGAAGTTGGCGAGCGCTCCCCGCGTCACCTCCACGCCCTTGGGGCGGCCCGTGGAGCCCGAGGTGAAGAGCACGTAGGCGAGCTGCCCGGAGGGAGCGGCGGCCTGCGCGGGGAGCGCCGCGGCGACGGCCTCGCCGCCGCTCTCCCCTGGCGCCGCCGGGTCGAGGAGTCGCGTCCCGGCCGGGACCGCCTCGCGGAGCGGCGAGTCGGCGGGCGCGATCAGCACCTGGGGCGCCGCGTCCTCCAGGATGATCCGGACCCGCTCGACGGGGTGGGAGGGATCGACCGGGACGTAGCCACCGCCGGCACGGAGGGTCGCCAGCAGCGCGACCACCTCACCCGCTCCCCTGGGCAGCGCGACCGCCACGCGCGACTCCGGCCCCACGCCGAGGGCGCGCAGGCGCGACGCCAGGCGCTGGCAGCGGTCGTCGAGCTGCCGGTAGGTCAGGGAGGCGTCGGGCCCGACCACCGCCGGACGATCGGGGCTCGACGCGGTCCGCTCCGCCAGGATCGCCAGGAGGTCGGGAGGCGGGCCGGCGGGCTCCGGACCGCGCGCGTGACGGAGCACGGCGCGCCGCTCCTCCGCGTCGAGCAGCTCGACCTCCTCGAGGGTGGCGGAGGGATCGTCGAGCAGCGCGTCGAGCACCGCCAGGAAGTGCCGGCCGATTCGCTCGCGCTGGACCGGCGTCCACGTGGCGCGGTGGAGGTCGAGCTCGAGCCGCAGCGGCACGTCCTCGGCATGGTAGGCCCGGAGGCCGAGCGTGTTGCGGAGGTCGCCCTGGCCGGGGCGATCGCGGTACCCGACGGCCGCGGCCGGGAGCACCTCGACGGTCGCGCGGAGGCCGGCGAAGCTCGGCCGGGCCGGCGGCGGGGTGAGGTTCAAGGTGGCGAACTGCAGGGCGCCGTCGCTCACGCAGTGGGCGCCGTGGCGCAGCGTCTCCCAGAGATCGTCCAGGACCTTCGCGCCCAGCGCGGCGAAGGTGTCGCCCGGATCGACCGTCACCCGGAGGAAGGCCTGCTGCATGAAGAGCCCGCAGGTGTTCCGGAACTCCGCGCTCCGGTTGGCGACGGGGACTCCGAGGAGCACGTCGCGGTCGCCCGTGACGCGGTGGAGGAGGGCCGCCCAGGCGGTGGCGAGCACCGCCAGGCGCGACACGGCCGGGCTGGCCGTGGCGAAAGCGTCGTCCTGGGCGCGGGCGGCGAAGCGCCGCGACCGCTCCGCCGTCCCGGGATCGCAGGCGACGCGCTCGACCGCGACCGATCGGTCCGTCCGGACGACGCCGTAGGGGCGCAGGGGTGGAGCGGCCGGCGCGAGCTTGCGGTTCCAGTACTCCCGGTCCCGCGCCGCCTGCTCGGACTCCCGGTACTCCGCCTCGCGGCGGACGTGGTCCAGGAAGGCCGGCGCCGCGATCGTGGGCGCGCCCGAGTAGCGGGCGGCGAGGTGGCTGGCGATGAGGCCCATCGACGTGAAGTCGGTGAGCGCGTGGTGCAGGCAGAGGTGGAACACGTGGCGGTCGGGGCCCAGGACGAGGAGGGCCGCGTCCCAGCTCGGTCCCTCGGCGCCGAGGCGGCGGACGCACCTCTCGGCCATCCAGGACCGGGCGCTCCGCTCGTCCACGGAGACGATCCGGAGCTCTCCGGCCGGCGCCACCTCGCGCTGCGCGGGCTCGCCGGGGAGGAGTTGCAGGCGCAGGGCGTCCACGTCGGCGATGGTCCGGGTCCAGGCGCCCGCCAGGCGCTCCCGGTCGAGCGGGCCGTCGAGGTCGATCCGCAGCACCGAGTTGTGGTAGCGCGCGTCGTCGAAGAGGCGATCGTCGAGCCACATCAGGCTCTGGCGCGCCGTGAGCGGTCGGGCGGCCGGGCTCATGCCGCGCGCGCTCCGGCGGCGAGGACCAGGGAGCGCCGGACGGACACGCGGGGGACCGCTCCCGCCTCCTCGGCCACGGCCAGCGCCGCCGCGTACCCCGGCTCCACCTCGAGCGTCCGCACGCGCCACGCGCCCACGTCCGCGCCCGCGGGCCCCGAGGCGAGCACCGCCCGCTCCTCCGCTCCGGCCGTCTCCAGGGCGACGGAGGGCATTGCGGGCAGGCCCTCGCCGAGCGCCTTGACGACCGCCTCCTTGCGCGTCCAGAGCGCGAAGAAGGCGGCGGCCCGCGCCGCCGCGGGCGTGGCACGCAGCGCCTGCAGCTCCCGCTCGGTGAAGACCGCGCGCCCCAGCTCCTCGGGCTCCCGGACCGGGCGGATCCGCTCCACGTCCACGCCCAGCTCGCGCCCCCGGCAGAGCGCGATCAGCGCCAGGCCGTCGGTGTGCGACACGCTGAAGCGCAGCGGGAGGGCGGCGGGCGGCCCCACGACGAAGGGCTTGCCGTGCTCGCTCGCGGCGAGCACCACGTCGCGGGCCTGGCACCCCGCGTAGCTGGCGAGGTGGAGGCGCAGCGCGGCCCGCGCGACCGCGAAGGTGTCGCCGGCGCGCGATCGCCGGAGCCGGTCGTGGCGACGGCGCTCCTCCCGCGAGAGGAGCAGGCGCGCCTCCTCGCCCTGCGCGGCGCCGAGCGCGACGCACCAGACGTGCACCTCGTCCCGCGCGAGCGTGTCCATCAGGCGGCGCCCCCTTCCAGCTCCTCGGCGAGCGCCCGCCGGCGCAGCTCCTGGCGGTCGACCTTGCCGCTCGGGAGGCGCGGGAGCGCGGCCACCGGCACGACGCGCGACGGCCGCCGGGCGGCCGTGAGGCGGCCCATGGCAGCGGCCCGGATGCGCGCCACGGCATCCGCCGCGGCCTCGACGTAGGCGACGAGGCGATGATCGAGCCGCTCGTCCGGCACGGCCACCACCGCGGCGTCGCGCGCTCCCGCCTCGCGGAGGACGACCGCGACCTCCTCCAGCCCGACGCGCTCCCCGGCCACCTTGACCACCCCGTCGGTGCGGCCCCGGACGAAGAGCGCCCCCGTCTCGTCCAGGTGGCCGAGGTCGCCGGTGCGGAGCACGCCGCCGGCCGAGAGCACCTGCGCGGTCGCCTCGGGCGCGTCGAGGTAGCCCAGCATCACGCTCGGCCCCCGGACGCAGATCTCGCCGTCGGGTCCGTCGGACCAGACCTCGATCCCGGGCAGCGGCCGGCCCGCCGCGCCGCGGGCGAAGGCCGGATCGGAGTCCTCGATGGCGGCCACCCGGGGAGAGGCCTCGGTGAGCCCGTACTGGTTGAAGATCCGCGCCCGGGGGAAGGCGCGGCGGAGCGACGCCGCCGTCCGGACGTCCAGGGGACCGCCCGCCGAGGCGACGTAGCCGAGCGGGGGTGCCGGCAGGCCCTCCTCCAGGAGGGCCGACAGGTGGAGGCGCAGGGCGGTCGGGACGGTGGAGAGGCCGGTCGCCCCGAGCTCCGTCATGGCCTCGAGCTGCAGCGCCGGGTAGGGGATGGAGCCCAGGAGGAGCAGCGTGCCGCCGACGCTCAGCGTGGTGATGGCCTGGCCGACCAGCGCGTAGCTGTACGACAGGGGCAGGGTGAGCGCGGTGCGGCCGAACTCGCGGACCGGCAGGTAGGTGAGGATGGCCTCGACGTTCGCGCGCAGGCCGGCGCCGGAGAGGAGCACGCCCTTGGGCTTGCCGGACGAGCCCGAGGTGAAGAGGATCATGGCGGCGCGCGGGTCGAGCGGCGCTCCGCCGGCGCGCGGCTCCACCTGGAGCTCTCCGCGCTCGTCGGCGCCCCGCACCAGGTGGGCCGCGTGGGCCCGGTCGGCGAGCTCGTCCGGAGCGGCGCCCGGGCGGGTGTCGAGGGGAACCGCGATCCCGCCCGCCTCGAAGGTGGCCAGCGCCGCGACCAGGAAGGCCGCGGGGTCGCGCGCCGCGATCGCGACCGGGATGCCCGGGGTCACCCCGAGGCCGACGAGCTGGCCGGCGGCCCGGCTCACTGCTGCGGAGAGCGCGCCGCGGGAGATCGCCGAGCCGGACGGCCGCACCAGCGCGGGGGCGCCGTCCTCGATAGTCGATCCAGCTCCGAGCAACCGTGCCAGCACGACCTGCCGCTCCCAGGCTCAGCCGCGGCGCCGGGGCAGTTCGCCCCGGAGCGCCTTCGAGGACCGGGCACTCACGACGAGCCCCGCTTGCGCTCGACGAAGCCCTCGAGCTGCGCGAGCGAGCCGAAGTTCTCGGGCCGGAACTCCCGAGGGCCGATCTGGACCGAGAAGCGCCTCTCGAGCTCCCGCGCGATGGCGATGACGTCGAGCGACGTCAGCGGGAGGGGGTCATCGGGCGAGGCCGGCAGGGGCACGTAGCCGGCCACGAGCTGGCGAATGGCGTCTCGACCGTTCTTCACGGGGCGATCATAACAGGCGCGATCACCGGGCGTGCCGGCGGGCCGGGCCGGAGTCCGTCCCGAGTTGCCGGGACAGGATGCCGGCTCGTGGGGAGCGACCCCGGCGTGACTTCCGAGACGCCGACGGCGGCCCCCCTCGCGGAAGGCCGCCGTCGTTGCTGCCGTTTCGCGCGCGCCCCTACTTCTTGAGCCGCATGTCGCCGGTCTTCAGATATCGGGTGTGGAAGGCGAAGGCCTCCTCGAACATGTGCGGCGACTGGCGGCCGGCGCTGGGGTTCGCGATGGCGCGCTTCAGGTAGTCGTTGAGCAGCGGCCGGAACTCCGGCGCGGCGCACTTCTCGATGACCTCCTTCGCCTTCTGCTTGGGGCTCTTCCCGCGCAGGTCGGCGAAGCCGAACTCGGTCACGATGCCGGAGACGTCGTGCTCGGTGTGGTCGATGTGCGTCGCGAAGGGCACGATGGCCGAGATCTTCCCGTCCTTGGCCGTCGCCGGCGACATGAAGATCGTGTAGGCCGAGTTGCGGGCGAAGTCACCCGAGCCGCCGATGCCGTTCTCGATGCCCTTGCCCACGATGTGGGTCGAGTTGATGTGGCCGTAGATGTCGGCCTCCACGAACCCGTTCATGGCGATGCAGCCGAGGCGGCGGATGACCTCGGGGTGGTTCGAGATCTCCTGCGGGCGCAGGATGATCTGCTTGCGGTAGCGGTCGATGTTCTTGTTGAACCGCTCCTGGCCGGCCGGGGAGACCGAGAAGGCCGTCGCCGACGCGATGCGGAGCTTGCCCGAGTCGAGCAGGTCGAGCATGCCGTCCTGGATCACCTCGGTGTAGCTCGTCATGTTCTCGAACGGCCCCTCGTTGAGGCCGACGAGCACCGCGTTCGCGATGTTGCCCACGCCCGACTGCAGCGGCGTGAGGCTCTTGGGCAGGCGCCCCGCCTTCACCTCGCCGTCGAGGAAGTCGAGGATGTGCTGGGCGATCTGCTTGTGCACCGGCTCCGGCGCCTTGAAGGGCGCGTTGCGGTCGGGGCAGTTGGTCTCGACGACCGCCGCCACCCGGGCGAGGTCGATCTTCTGGTAGGGCGAGCCCACCCTGTCATCCGCGCGCACGATGGGGATGGGCGTCCGCTCGCCGTGCCGGGGCGCCATCGAGTAGACGTCGTGCATCCCCTCCAGCCGCTCGTCCTGCAGGCTGTTCACCTCGAGGATGATCTTCT
>JAJYHA010000027.1 GCA_021784995.1 Myxococcales bacterium | reverse complement strand
ATCTCGTGCGCGCGCACGAAGGCCGAGAGCCACGGCGGCGCGGGCACGTGGGCGCGCGTCGCCGTCACGATCTCGCCCGCGCTCCCGACGGCGAAGGCGACGGGCAGCTGCGCGGGCGGCACGGGCAGGCGCGCGAGGTGGTGCGCGAGGCGGCGGAGAAGGAAGGCGTCGATCGCGATCCCCGAGCGCACGGCGAGCCGCGCCGACCAGAAGGCGGACCACGCGCCCGCCCGCGGCGGGCGCAGCGCCTCATGCCGCGGGAGCTTCACCCGCGTCGCGGCACGTCGCTCGCGACGCCGGGCCACGCAGGCGGAGAGCCACGCCCGACCGCTCCAGGGGGAGCCGCCGGCGGCGTGGGCGGTGCCGTGCGGGGGGCTGGCGCTCACGTCCGGTGTGCCTCCGGAGGGCGTTCCCAGGGAGGAGGGCCCTGGGAGGGAGCCCTCACCACGAAGGTAGGCCGGCGCTCGCCCGCCGGCCACGGCCACGGGAGGGGCGCTGCCGTCCCTCCTCGGCGGAGGCTGCGGCTCCCCGGGACCCGCGTGGTATGACGCGGCCGAGGCACCTGGCGCCCTCTGACATGTTCGCCCGATCGGCCCCCGTCGACTTCCACTCCGCCCTCGATCTGCGGCTCTTCCGCCTGCTCAACCGGGACGGCGGGCCGTGGCTCGACGGGCTGATGCGGGCCCTCTCGAGCCATACCTTCGGGGTGCTGTTCGGGCTGTTGCTCTGCGTGGCCCTCGCCGCGGGGTTGCGGCGCGCGGCCGCGCGGCCGATCGTCGCCCTGGGCCTCGGCCTGGTCGCGAGCGACGCGCTGGGGGCGCAGCTCCTGCGGCCGCTGATCGGGCGGATGCGGCCCTGCTACGCGCTGCCGCCCGGGACCTTCCGCTGGCTGGCGCCCGCGGCCGACGCCGGCTCGCTGCCGAGCCTGCACGCGGCCAACATGTTCGCGCTCGCGCTGGTGGTCTCGCGGGCGCGGCCGCGGCTGGCGCCGCTCGCCTACGCGGTCGCGGTCGCGGTGTCCCTGTCGCGCGTGTACGTCGGCGTGCACTGGCCGACGGACGTGCTCGCGGGCGCGCTGTGGGGCACGATCGCGGGCGGCCTCGCCTGGGCGGTGACGGCGCGCCGCGCGCGCGGCGACGCGCGCTGAAGGCCGGTGCCCGGCGCGCCGGTGTTCACGAACCGTGTGGGTGGCGGTGCGCCAGGACGTGGGGCCGCTCCAGCCGGTGCGCGCGCATCAGCGCCTCGTCGCCCAGGACGGCGTCCGGCGCGCCCCGGGCGACCACCTCGCCGCCGTCGAGCACGTACACCTCGGCGCAGAGCTCCACCACCAGCTCGAGGTCGTGCGTGACGAGGAGGCGCGTCGGGCGCAGCGCGCCCAGCGTGCGGATGAGGTGGCGGCGCGCGTGGGGATCGAGGAAGGCGGTCGGCTCGTCGAGGACCAGCAGCTCGGGCTCCATCACCAGCGCGCCCGCCAGCGTCGCCAGGCGCTTCTGGCCGGCCGACAGGTGGCCGGGGAAGCGGGGCGCGAGCCCGTCGATGCCGAGCGCCCCGAGCTGGGCCAGCGCGCGTCGCCGCGCCTCCCCGGCCGGGACGCCGGCTGCCAGCGGCCCGAAGCAGGCGTCCTCGAGCACGGTGGGCATGAAGAGCTGGTCGTCCGGGTTCGCGAAGAGGAAGCCGGTGCGGGCGCGGATCCCCGCCGCCGTGCCCTCCTCCAGCCGCACGCCGGCCACGCGCACCTCCCCGGCGGTGGGCGCCAGGAATCCGGCCAGGAGGGAGACGAGGGTCGTCTTCCCCGCGCCGTTCGGCCCCACCAGCGCCACCGCCGCGCCGGGGGCGGCGCGGAGCGTGACCCGACGCAGCGCCTCCGTCCCGTCGGGATAGCGGTACGCGACGTCCCGCACCTCGAGGGCCGCGCTCACGACGTTGCTCCCCACCCGGCGGCGGCGAAGGCGTCGGCCAGCCACCGCGAGAGCGGCAGGAGCCGGGCCGCCACGCAGGCGGCCGTCACGCAGGCGGCGAAGAGCACGTCGGCGGTGCGGAGGCGCGCCGGCGCGAGCGCGGGGAGCCGGCCGTCGAAGCCCCGGGCCCTCATCGCGAGGTGGATGCGCTCGCCCCGCTCCCAGGTCCGCCACAGGAGCGAGGCCAGCATGCGCTTGCCGGTGCGCAGGGTGGGGCGCCGGCGGGATGGATCGCGCAGCGCGCGCGCCTCCGCCACGCGCCGCCCCTCGTCGACGAGCAGGAAGAGGTAGCGGTGGAGCAGCTGCACCTGCACCACGAACGGGCGCGGGAGCCCGAGCTGCCCCAGCCCGCGCAGGAGGTCCGGCAGCGACGTGGTGGCCACCAGCAGCAGCGCCGCCCCGGTGCAGAGGAGGAACCGGAGGACGAGGGAGGCGAAGGAGAGCAGGCCGCCCGCCACCAGCACCCCCGGCGCCAGCGCGCGCGGCGCGCGGTCGAGGAGGGGGTTCCAGACGGCCACGAGGAGGGCGAAGGGGCTCGCCGCGGCCAGGAGCCGCAGCACCGGGCGCGGCGGGACGCGCCCCGCGCGCGCGAGGGCGGCCGGCAGCAGGAAGAAGGGCAGCAGGCCCGTCACCTCGTAGCGCGGGAAGGAGGCGACGCAGAGCACGAAGGCCGCCACCGCCGCGAGCTTGGCGCGTGCGTCGAGGCGGTGGACGGGGCTGTCGCCGTGCCCGAGACGGTCGAGCCAGCGCGCGGCGCTCTCGCTCATGGCGGCGGCGCGCGCTCCCGGGCGGACCGGAGCGCGCGCCGCGAGCCGGCCACGATCCCGCCCACGAGCAGCACCAGCCCCGCGACCAGCAGCGTCCCCGCCAGCCCCGACGCGACGGTGCCCGGATCGATCCCGGCGCGGCGCTCCGTCCCGGCGAAGGCGTAGCCGGGCAGGACGGCCAGCCGCTCCTGCAGGCGGTGCAGCAGCGCCCCGACCCCGCGGGCGTGCTCCGCGGGCGCGCTCCGGGCGACCCGGGCCAGCGACCACGCGAGGCCGTCGGGCCGCGTCGAGGCGAAGGAGGCCGCCACGGTGCCGGTGAAGAGGGCGATCCCGCCCAGGGCGGCGAGGGCCGGCACGCGCGCCGCCCGGGCCGCCTCCACCCGGTCCGGCGCGGCGCGTGACAGGAGACGGACCACGCCCGCGGTGAGCAGGCCCTCGGCCACGGCGACCGGGAGGTGCACGCCGGCCATGAGCAGCGCCAGCTCGCGCAGCGGCACCGCGGCGCGCCCCGACAGCGCCGTCTGGACGGCGACGCCCAGCGCCCCGAGCTCGAGCGCGACCACCGCGCCGGCGACCGCGCCGACCGTGACCCCGCCGCGGCCCGGCGCGAGGCGCACGATCCGCCGGTAGAGGGCGATGCCCACGAAGGAGGGCCAGAAGCCGAGGTTGAAGACGTTGCAGCCGAGCGCCAGCAGGCCGCCGTCCGCGAAGAAGAGCGCCTGCACCGTCAGCACCGAGGCCATCACCAGGAAGGCGGCCGAGGGACCGAGCAGGATCGCCAGGAGGAGCCCGCCCGCCAGGTGACCCGACGACCCGGTCCCCGGGACGGCGAAGGTGACCATCTGCGCCGCGAAGACGAAGGCCCCGAGCACGCCCATGAGCGGCAGCCGGCGCTCGTACCCCTCCTCGCGCGCGGCGCGCCGGGCCGTCACCCCGAGCAGGCCTGCCGACGCGGCGTGGAAGCCGAGCCCGACCGCGGGCGACAGCAGGGCGTCCGACACGTGCATGATGGAGGCTCCTCGTGCTCCGGGATCCACGATAGCGGAACGCGCGGGCCGCACGCGAGGGTGGCCCGCCGCCGCCGATGGTCAGGCGGCCGCGCCCGCCCCGGCGTCGACCCACCGGCCGAGCTCCTCCAGCCGCAGGAGCCCGCTGTGTCGGGCCACCTCCGCGCCCCCGGAGAAGAGGACGAAGGTGGGGATGGCGCGGATCCCGTGCTGGGCGGCCGCCTCCTGGGCCTCGTCGCCGTTCACCTTCAGCACGACCAGGTCGCCCGCCCGCTGGCGCGCGAGCTGGTCGAAGATGGGCGCCGCCGCCCGGCACGGACCGCACCACGGGGCCCAGAAGTCGACCAGCACCGGCACCGGGGCGCTGCGGAGGGCGGCCGCGAGCCCCGCGTCGTCGACCGGCTGCGGCGCGCCGGTGACGTCGAGCTCGCGCTTGCAGCGGCCGCACACCGGGACGGCGTCCGGCCGGAACACGGCCAGGCGGTTGAAGGCGCCGCAGTCGCGGCATCGGAAGGTCTTCATCGGTTCCCCCTCCGGCGTCCCTCGGGCGCGAGGCGCTGCCGCCGAGGTATAGCGCGGCGGCAGGGGCGTGTCACAGCGCCGCGCCGCCCGCCGCCCTCCCGCTCGAGCCCACCCGGTTCGAGGCGCCGTCCCGCCGTCAGCTCCGGTAGTCGGCGTTCTCGGTGACGTACTCGTGCGTCCGGTCCGCGCCGATCACCTCGGCCGCGCAGGGGCCGGCGCCGAGGTCGATCTCCACCTCGACGCAGCGCTCGTGGGGCGGGTGGTGGATCGGCGGCCGGAAGGTGAGCCCATCCGGCGGGGGCGCGGAGGCGTACAGCTCCGCGCCGGCCAGGTGCCGCACCAGCCGCTCCTCGCGCCCCGGGTCGAGCCGCATGACCCCGTGCTCCAGGAGGAGCTCGCCTCCCATGCGCATCCGGACGCGGCCGGCGTCCACGGCGACGCCGTGCGCGCCGGCGTACTTGCCGACCGCGCAGAGGAGCCGCCCGACGTTGGGATCGTTGCCGGCCACGGCGCACTGGAAGAGCGGCGAGTTCACGACGGCCTTGCCGATCCCGCGCGCCGCCGCGCGGTCCGGCGCCCCGGTCACGGTCACGTGGATCACGTGGTGCACCCCCTCGCCGTTCCGGACCACGTCCTCGGCGAGGTCGCGGCAGACGCGCGCGAGCGCCGCCGCGAAGGCGTCCGCGGGCGGGGCCGGGCGGCGGCGGGAGGAGAGGAGCACGACCATGTCGGAGGTGCTCGTGTCGCTGTCCACGGTGATGGCGTGGAAGCTCTCCTCCACCGCGGCGTCGAGGGCCGCGCGGAGCGCCGCGCGCGGGACGTCGAGATCGGTGAGCAGGAACACCAGCATGGTGGCCAGGTTCGGCTCGATCATGCCGGCGCCCTTGGCGATGCCCACGATGCACCCATCCCCGAGCTCGGCGCGGCGCACCTTGGGGTAGAGATCGGTGGTCATGATCCCCTCGGCCGCGGGCAGGACGCTCCGGTCCTGCAGCCCGGCCACCGCCGCGGGCACGGCGTCGACCATGGCCTCGGCCGGGAGCCGCCAGCCGATGACGCCCGTCGAGGCCGGCAGGACCTCCGCGGCCGCGATCCCGAGCGCGGCGCCGGTCGCCGCGCAGACGCGCTCCGCGGCCTCCACGCCGCCGGGCGCGCAGACGTTGGCGACCTTGTTGTTGACCACGACGGCGCCCAGGCGATCCATGTCCGCCCGCTGGCGCGCCACCAGGATGGGAGCGCCCGGGAAGGCGTTGCGCGTGAGCTTGAGCGCGAAGGAGGAGGTGGGCCGGTCGAGGGCCAGGAGCGTGACCGTCATCTGCGAGGGCTTCGGCACCTCGACCGGGACGAACGACAGCCGCGTGGTGCCGGCGCGGAACCCGGCCGGGAGCGCCGCCTGCGACGCGATCCAGGCGCGGTGCTCGGCGGCGGACGGGAAGACGAGCGCGGTGCTGGGCATGGTTGCCTCTAGCCCGCCGGCCGCGCGCTCGTCAATCGACGCGCCGTCCCCGGCCCGGCGCTTCCCTCGCGGGCCGATCTGGCGCATCGTTCCCCGACCTCTTCACCGCCCGGAGGACGCGATGGCCCCCGCCACCCTGCAGCGCCGCCTCGACGAGCCTCCGCGGCCCGGCAGGCGGACGCCGGCCGCGCGCGGGCGCGCCGGGG
>JAJYHA010000344.1 GCA_021784995.1 Myxococcales bacterium | reverse complement strand
CCGCCGCGCGGGGAGGGCGCTAGAAGGGCCATACCCAGCCGAACATGCGGGACAGCCAGCCCTGGCGCTGGTTGTCGGAGAGGATGCCGCGCCCGGTGAACTCGATCTCGGCGTCCGCGATCATCGAGCTCTTCACGCTGTTCTCCTGGTCGATGTCGATGGGGCGCACCACCCCGGAGATGTAGAAGTGGTGCTCCTCCTGGTTCACGAGCACCACCCGGTGCCCCTCGATGAAGAGGTTCCCGTTGGGCAGGACCTTGCGGACGAGCGCGGGCACCGTCGCGGTCAGCCGCTCGGTCCGCGCGGTGGTGCCGAGGCCCTGGAACCGCTTGTCGAACCCGCCCTGGACGATGCTCGGCGGCGGCGTGAGGTCTCCGGCGGCCTTGAGGAACGCGGCGGCCGCGTTGAAGTCCGAGCGGTGCGTCATGTCGGTGTCGGCGCTGCGCTTGGCGTCGGCGACCTCCTCGACCCGGACCACGACCAGGTCGTTCTCGCGCAGCGCGCGCGCGTCGGTGTAGAGCATCGCGGGCGAGCGCCCGTCGCGCCACAGGCTGCCCGGCGACGGGGCCTCGTCCCCGCGCTCCGCCGACGCCGGCGGGGCGTACTCCCGGTGCTTCGGCACGTAGGGGTCGATGTGCGTCGACGCGCAGCCGGCGAGGAGGACGAGCGCGGCGGAGGCTTGACGCGGAGTCATGGCGCTTCCAGCGTGATGCGCCCGTCGTGCCAGCTCCCCTCGACCCGGCGCCCGGACGGCAGGAGGGCGCAGGCGCGGTCGCGCCGGCAGGCCACCGCGCGCCCCGACTGCTCCACGGTCAGCGCGCCGGTCCGCAGGAGCACCGTCACCGGGCTGCCGGGCCGCGGCCCGATCCGCACCGCCGCCGGATCGACCGGCGTCCCGGGCGGGATGGCGTGGTCGGCCACCGCGCCCTCGGGCAGCGTCGCCACGACGGCGCGGCCGGGGAGCAGCTCGCGCGGCCGCGCCTCGACGGCGCCGGCGAGCGCTCCGTCGCGGGGAACCGCGCGCGTGGTGACGAGCGCCGGCCCGGTCACCCGGAGCCGGACCCAGGCCCACGCCTCGCAGCGCGCCGCCTCTCCGGCGCGCCCCATCAGGTGCGCCGCCGCGCGCCCCGAGGTCGCGACGGGCTGCGGGAACTCGATCCTCCCGTGGGCGCAGCCTGGCGGCAGCCCGCCCTCCACCGCCAGGACCTCCACCTCGCCGCCGGGGACGGCCAGCGCGCGCCGCGCCGCGGCCTGCAGGGCGGCGGCCGGCGCGAGAGGCACCGCGACGGCGGGACCCGCCCACAGCGTGAGGGCCGCCACGAGGGCGGCGCGTGCCGGCGTCGCGCCCATCACCGGATCGTGGTGAGGCGCTGGAGCATCTGGTCGGCGGTCTGGACGATCTTGGAGTTGAGCTCGTAGGCGCGCTGGGTGGTGATCATGTCGATCATCTCCTCGGCGACCTGCACGTTGGCGTTCTCGAGGGAGCCCTGCGCCAGCGTGCCCATGCCCGGGTCGCCGGGCTTCACCTGCTGCTCGTCGCCGCTGGCGACCGTCGGGGAGAAGAGGTTGTTGCCGATGCTCTCGAGGCCGGCGGGGTTCGGGAAGGTCGCCAGGGAGAGCTGGCCGAGGGTGCTCGGGACGGTGCTGCCGGGGACGGTGGCCGAGACCGTGCCGTCCTGCGCGATTGTGATGGCGGTCGCCTCCGCGGGCACGGTGATGCCCGGGTCGACGATCTCCCCGTGGGGCGTCACGAGGCGCCCCGTGGCGTCGACCCGGAAGTTGCCGGCGCGCGTGTAGGCGATCTCCCCGGTGACGCGCTGGACGCGGAAGAAGCCGTTCCCCTGGATGGCGACGTCGAGGGGGTTCTGGGTGTTGGTGAGGTCGCCCTGGGCGAAGGAGCGGGAGGTGGATCCCGTGTGCACGCCGAGGCCGACCTGGAGAGGCGTCGGGTCGCCTCCGCCACGCGGATCGGCGACGCCGGCCCGCTTCAGCGTCTCGGAGAAGAGGTCCTCGAACTCCGCGCGTCCCTTCTTGAACCCCGTGGTGCTGGCGTTCGAGAGGTTGTTCGCGATGACGTCCATGCGGAGCTGCTGGGCGTCCATGCCCGTGGCGGCGGTGTAGAGCGAGCGAAGCATCCGTTCTCCCTTCGTAGGTTCAGCGGACCCGGCCCAGGTCGGTTCCGCGCGCGTCCATGCCGCGGTAGATCTGCAGCGCCTGCATGGAGGCGTCGAAGCTGCGCTGCGCCGAGATGAGCTGGACCATGCCCTCGAGCGGCGCGACGTTCCCGGTCTCGAGCTCTCCGCTCCGGAGCGGCGCGGCGACCGGCTCGGCCCGCCCACCCGGCGCGGGCGCCACCAGCGAGGGCGCGAGCCGGTCCACCGGGCCGGCGAGGTGCCAGGTCGCGATCCGGCCCACCGCGGCCCCCCCCGCCGTCACGGTCCCGTCGGGCTGGATCTGCGGGGTCGCGCCGGAGGGGATCGTGATGGCGGCGCCGCCGCGATCCAGCACCGGCTTCCCGTCCTGGACCAGCTGGCCGCTCGCGTCGAGGGAGAGCCTGCCGTTCCGCGTGTAGGCCGTGCCTCCGGCGGTCTGGACGGCCAGGAACGCGCCCTGATCCGGCACGACGTCGAGCGCGTTTCCGGTCTGAGTGGTCGGCCCTGCCCGGAGGTCGACGTGCGTGCCGACCGAGGCGGGATAGGTCTTGTCGGGGGCGCCGCCCGTCGCGATGAACGACTCGAAGGAGGGCCGGGACGCCCTGAACCCAGGGGTCTGGGCGTTGGCGAGGTTGTCGGCGATGGCGTCGAGCTGCTCGGTCCTGGCCGCAGCGCCGCACATCGTCACGTAGATGCCGTCTGCCATGGCTCCTCCCGCAGGGGGCTTCAGCAAGCGGGAGGCCAGGCGGCGCTCGCCCGGATCACGGGGACTTGGGGCCGCGGTTCGGGCGCCGCGGCACCTATGGCCGGGCAGGACCGGCCGGGCGCGAGGAAGCCGCTGCCCGCTCGCCCACCCGGCCGCCGGGTGTGCGCGGCACGGCGCGGGTCGCCGGAGCATAGGCGGTGGTCGGCTGGCGCGCCGCTCGCAGTGAGGCCGGTCGGCCATCGTGCCGGTGGGTGATGGTTCACCCCGCGCGGCGGCCGCGGCGAGAGAGCGCGCGATGGCGTCCCGGACGAAGGTGGACAGGCTGGCCTGGCTCCGCGAGCGGTCGGAGGACGCCGCGCTCGGGCTGCTGGCGCGGGCGCGGAGCGAGCTGGATCAGGCTCGCGAGCGGCGCGCGCGCGCGGTGGAGGGTGCGCGGCACGACGGACGCGTCCCCGGTCGGGCCGAGCTGTGGGAGCTGGAGGAGGCCGCGCACCGGCGGGCGCTGCAGGCGGTCCGCGCCGCCGAACGGGACGCGCAGCGGGCCCAGCGGGACGAGGTGGCCGCGGTCGGCCGTTACGCGGCGGCGCACCGGGCGGCGGAGTCGGTCCGACGGCTCCAGGCGCGCCGACGGGAGGAGCTGGCGCTCGAGCTGCGCCGGCGCGAGCGCCGGTCGCTCGACGAGCTCGCCACCACGCGCTTCAACGCGCGGTCGTGAGCGAGGCCCCGGCGCCGCCGGACGTCGGGGTCGTCCCGTCCCGTCCCAGCGCGGCGCGGAGCCGGCGCAGGGCGTCGGCGTGCAGCTGGCAGACCCGCGGCTCCGACACGTCGAGCAGGCGGGCGACGTCGCGGTAGGTGAGCCCCTCGACGTAGTGGAGCGACAGCATGACCTGGAGCCGCTCCGGCAGCCCGGCGACGGCCTCCGCCAGCGCCGCCGCCTGCTGCCCGCGCTCGAGCTCCTCGTCGGCCGGTGCCAGCGGGCTGACCAGCTCGTCGGCCGACGAGGCGTGCGGTCCGGAGAGCGCCGTCAGCGCCCCCAGCTCCTCCAGGCCCACGCACGCCGCGGCCGCCAGCTCCTCGGGCGCCGGCTCGCGCTGCAGCGTCCGCGTCAGGCGCCCCCGGGCCTGCTCCACCCGCTCCACCTGGGCGCGCATGCGCCGGGGCAGGTGATCCATGCGGCGGAGCTCGTCCAGCATGGCGCCGCGGATGCGGTGCTCCGCGTAGGTCTCGAACCGCACCTCGCGCCCGGCGTCGAAGCGGCGGGCGGCGTCGAGCAGCCCCACGGCACCCGCCGACCAGAGGTCGTCGGGCGAGACGGCGCCGCCGGTGCGCGCGGCGAGGCGGCGCGCCGCGCGCGCGACCAGGTCCCCGTGGCGGGCGAGGATCGCCGGATCGCTCTCCGCCTCCGCGGCGTAGCGTGCGTGCGCGAGGTGCATGGCCTAGCTCCCGGTCTCCCGCTGCTGGCGCGTCCAGAGGAGGCGGAGCCCCCCCCGCAGCGAGGGCGGTGGCGGGTGCGCCAGCAGGTCGCTCGTGATGGCGCGGAGGGCGCGGCTGCCGGCCGATCGCGGGAAGAGGTCCACCACGGGGCGCTGGGCCATGAGCGCGCGGCGGAGGCTCTCGTCCTGCGGGACGTGGCCGAGGTAGGTGAGGCGGGCGCCGAGGAAGCGGTCCGTCACGCCGGCCAGGCGGGCGAAGAGCTCGCGACCGTGCGCGTCGGTCGCGGCCGGGTTCACCACCAGCGCGAAGCGCTCCACCCCGGCCTGGCGCCACAGGACCTTCACGGTGGCGTACGCGTCCGCGATGCTGGTCGGCTCGGGGGAGACGACCAGCAGGACCTCGTGGGCGGCGCCGGCGAAGAAGAGCACGTTGTCGCCGATCCCGGCCGGGCAGTCGGCGATCACGAGGTCGAAACGCTCCTCGATGGTCTCCATCGCGGCGAGGAACCGGACCTTCTGCGCGTCGTCGAGCGCGGTGAGGCCCTGCACCCCGCTCGAGGCGGCCAGCACCCGGACGCCGCCCGGGGCCTCCGCCAGCGCCTCCTCCAGCGCGACCGAGCCGTCGAGGACGTGGCCGAGGTGGTGGTGCGGGGCGATGCCGAGCACGAGGTCGGCGTTGGCCAGCCCCAGATCGGCGTCGATCAGGAGCACGCGCCGCCCGGCGCGCGCCGCCAGCAGCGCCACGTTGCAGGCGAGGTGCGTCTTGCCGACGCCCCCCTTGCCGCTGGTGACGGCCAGGACGCGGAGCGGCGCCCGCGCCGCGCCGGCCCGCTCCACCCGCTCTCGAAGGCTGTCGGCCTGGTCCATGCTCACCCCTCGCCGCGCCGCGGCAGGACCAGGTCCACCAGCTCGTGGCCCGCCGGCGCGTGGAGGTCCTCCGGGACGCGCTGCCCGTCGGCGACGCAGCTCACCGGCCGGCCGAGGCGGACCGCCAGCGACAGGACCGCGCCGGGGCCCGCCGCCTCGTCCAGCTTGGAGAAGATCAGCCGCTCGGGCTCGAGCGACCGGTAGCGCTCGGCCACCGCCGCCAGCTGCTGCGCGCCGGCGGCCGCCGAGACCACGAGGTGCAGCTCGACCTCCGGGATGGCGCGGACGAGCGCGGCCTGGCGCGCCACGTCCTCCGGGGAGGAGCGGCCCGCCGTGTCCACGAGGACGAGGTCGGCGTCGGCCAGCCGGGCGTGCGCGCGGAGCAGCTCGCCCCGGTCGCGCGCCACGAGCGCCGGGATCGCCATGATCTCCCCGTAGCGCGCCAGCTGCTCGGCGGCGCCGATGCGGTAGGTGTCCACCGTCAGCAGCGCCACGCGCTTGCGGGCCTCCAGCAGCGCGCGCGCCGCCACCTTGGCGAGCGTGGTGGTCTTGCCCACGCCGGTCGGGCCGACCAGGGCCAGGACGCGGCGGCCCGGCTGCAGCCAGGGGGCGCGGCAGGGGATCAGTCGGCTCCCCAGCAGGTCGCGCACCGCGCTCTCGAGGCGCTGCGGGCGCGCGGCGGCGCCGGAGAGGAGCGCCTCGCGCACCAGCGCCTCCGCCAGCAGCGGCTCGACCCCCTGGGCGGTCATCCGGGCGTGCAGGTCCGCG
>JAJYHA010000062.1 GCA_021784995.1 Myxococcales bacterium | reverse complement strand
CCGGGCCGACCTGGCGGTGGCCCTGGGCCGCCCCGGCGACGATCCGGTCGAGGTGGTGGCGCCCACGTCGATCGACGCGCCGGGGGTCCCCGGCGGCGAGCCGCCGCCGCTCGACGCGCTCCTCCTCACGGCGAAGCGGCGGCGCCCCGCGCTCGCGGCCGCGCTGGCCCAGATCGAGGAGGCGGAGGCGTCGGTCGGGGTGGCCCGGGCCGCCTACTGGCCGACGCTCTCGGCGCAGGTCAACTACCTGCGGAACGGCACCGCCCTGGGCGGGGCCGGCGGCGTCTGGGCCAACCCCTCGCAGCAGTACTCCACCCTGGCGCAGGTGGTGATGAACTGGAACCTCTTCTCCGGCCGGGCGACCGACGCCGCCGTGGCCCGCGCCGAGGCGGCCGCCGAGCGCACCCGGGCCACCGCCGCGCGCACCGCCGACGGGGTGGCCCGCGAGGTGGCCGAGGCCCGCCAGAACGTCGTCGCGCTCACCGCCCAGCTGGCGCTCGCCGCCGAGAACCTCGCCGCGGCCGAGCAGGGGCTCGCGCTGGCGCGCGACCGGCTCGAGGCCGGCCTGGCGTCGCAGCTCGAGGTCCGGGACGCCTCGCTCAAGCTCACCCAGTCGCAGCTCTCGGTGGTCCAGGCCCGGGTCGACCGGGCGGTGGCGGTCGCCGATCTCAACCGGTCCGTCGGAGGAGCGCTCTGAATGGCGACCCAGGTCACCGTCCCCGCCCCGGCGCCCGCCCCCGAGGGGCCCGCCGCTCCCCCCCGCCCGCCGGTCCGGATGAGCTGGCCCCGGCGGATCGTCGCCGCCCTCGCGCTCCTGGCGATCGCCGCCGCCGTGGTCGCCTCGCTCCGCCCCCGCCCCCCGCCGCCGCTCGCCGTGGCGCTCGTCCGGGCCCGGCGCGGGCCGATCACCCGGGTGGTCACCGCCGGCGGCAAGCTCCAGGCGGCGACCGAGGTGAAGCTCTCCTCGAACATCTCCGGCGACCTGCTGGCCCTCGACGTCCGGGAGGGGGACCGGGTGGTCCGCGGCCAGGTCCTCGGCCGGATCGACGCCCGCCGCTACGAGCCGCAGGTGCGGCAGCAGGAGGCGGCGCGCGCCAGCGCCGCCGCCGACCTCGACGTGCAGAACGTCCGGGCGTCCCAGCTCGAGGCGGAGCTGCGGCGGGTGGAGCGGCTCGCCGCCTCGCAGAACGCCAGCGCCGCCGAGCTGGAGAAGGCGACCAGCGACCTGGAGGCGGCCCGGGCCCAGGCGGCCGCCGCCCGGCAGCGGGTCGCCCAGGCCGACGCCGCGCTCCGCGAGGCGCGCCACCAGCTCGCCTTCACCACGCTCCTCTCCCCCATGGACGGCGTCGTCACCCAGCGGATCAAGCAGGTGGGCGAGCGGGTGCGCGGCTCCGACTTCTCCGAGGACGTGATCCTGGTGATCGGCACCCTCGACCGGATGGAGGCGCGGATCGAGGTCGGCGAGAACGAGGTGGTCTACGTGAAGGTCGGCGATCCGGCCGAGGTGCAGATCGACGCCTTCCCCGACCGCTCCTTCCCGGCGCGGGTGATCGAGGTGGCGCGCAACGCCACCGTCAAGAACGCCGGGACCGACCAGGAGGTCACCACCTTCATCGTCCGGCTCGCGCTCCTCGGCCAGGTCCCCGGCGCCCTCCCGGGGATGAGCGCGCAGGCGTCCATCTCCACCGACACCCGGGCCGACGCGGTGGTGGTGCCGATCCAGGCGGTGACCGTCCGCGCCGCGGAGGGGCCCGGCGGCGCCGGGGCGGCCGCCGCGCCCCCGCCGGCGACGCCGGGGAAGCCGGCCCGGCGCGAGCGGCAGCGCAAGGTGGTCTTCGTGGTGAAGGACGGCGTCGCCCACCTGCGCCCGGTCGAGACCGGCCTCGCCTCCGACGCCGAGCTGGAGGTCACCGCCGGGCTCCAGGCCGGCGAGGAGGTGGTGGAGGGGCCCTACCGGATCCTCTCCCGCGACCTGACCGACGGCCGGGCGGTCACCGAGGAGAAGCCGCCGGCGGCGACCGGGGGGAAGCCCGGCCCGTGACCGCGCCGCTCATCACCGCCGACCGGCTCACCCGCCACTACGTCGTCGGCGGCGAGCTGGTGCGGGCGCTCGACGGCGTCTCCTTCGACGTGCGCGAGGGCGAGTGGGTGGCGATCGTCGGGCAGTCGGGCTCCGGCAAGTCGACCCTCATGAACCTCCTCGGCTGCCTCGACACGCCGACCGCGGGGCGCTACGTCCTCGCCGGCACCGACGTCGGGACGCTCGCCGACGACGCGCTCGCCGACCTGCGCAACCGCGAGATCGGCTTCGTCTTCCAGACCTTCCAGCTCCTCGCCCGGGCGACCGCCCTGGCGAACGTGGAGCTGCCGCTCGTCTACCGCGGGCTCCCGCGGCGGGAGCGGCGGGAGCGGGCCGAGGCGGCGCTGCGCTCGGTCGGGCTCGCCAACCGGATGCACCACCGGCCGAACGAGCTCTCCGGCGGCCAGCGGCAGCGGGTGGCCATCGCCCGGGCGCTCGTCGGGGAGCCGTCCATCCTCCTGGCCGACGAGCCGACCGGGAACCTCGACTCGCAGACCGGGGAGGAGATCGTCCGGCTCTTCGCCGACCTCCACGCCCGGGGCCACACCCTCATCCTGGTCACCCACGAGCCCCGGCTCGCCGCCCGCTGCCCGCGCGCCATCCGGCTGATGGACGGCCGGGTGCTGGGGGACGGCCCGGGCGGCGAGCTGGCGAGCGCCGGCGGGGGGCGGGTGCCGGCGTGAGCCTCCGGCCGGCGCGGTTCCTGGGGGAGGCGGGCGAGGGGCTCCGCATCGCCCTCGCCTCGCTCGCCGCGCACCGGCTCCGCTCCTTCCTCACCACCCTCGGCATCGTGATCGGGGTGACCACGGTCATCGCCATCGTGGCCATCGTCGACGGGCTCGACGCCAGCTTCGCCGCCCAGATCGGCAACCTCGGCGCGCACACCCTCTACGTCGACAAGTGGCAGTGGCTCGGCACCAACGAGAGCTGGTGGGAGATGCGGAACCGGCCCGACGTCGGGGCGCGCGAGCTGGCCGCCGTCGAGCGCGAGGCGACGCTGGCGCGGGCCGTCTCCCCCTCGGTCGGGATGCGCGCCACCGTGTCGGCCGGCGACGTCACCCTCACCCGGATCCGGACCACCGGGACGAACGAGGCCAACCTGCTCACCGGCGGGGGGACGATCGCCGCCGGGCGCTACCTGACGGCGACCGACCTCGAGCTGGCCCGCTCGTCGGCCGTCCTCGGCGCCGAGGTGGCCGACCGGCTCTTCCCCGGGGTGGCGCTGGACGCCGTCCCCGGCCGCCGGGTGGCCATCGACGGCCACCCCTTCACCGTCGTCGGGGTCCTGGCGCGGCGGGGGCGGATGCTGGGGATGGACCTCGACTCGAACGCCGCCATCCCCTTCACCACCTTCCTCCGCGACCTCGGGAAGCGGCGCTCGATCGTCATCGCCGTCTCCGCCGCGCCCGGGGAGCTCGAGCGGCTGGAGGACCAGCTGGTGGGGATCCTCCGGCGGGTCCGCCACGTGCCGCCGGGGCGCAAGGACGACTTCTCCATCAACCGCCAGGACCAGTTCCTCCGGCTCTACGGCCAGCTCACCGGCGCGCTCTACGGCGTGGCGATCGGGGTCGGGTTCATCACCCTCCTGGTCGGCGGGATCGGGATCATGAACATCATGCTGGTCTCGGTCACCGAGCGGACGCGCGAGATCGGGCTGCGCCGCGCCCTGGGCGCCCGGCGGCGGACGATCCTCCTCCAGTTCCTGGTCGAGTCCTCGCTGGTGGCGGCGCTCGGGGGGGGGCTCGGCACCGCGCTCGGGCTCGGCGCCGCCCTGCTCCTCGCCCAGGTGACCCCCCTGGCCGCCGCGGCGACCGGCGGCGCGGTGGCGCTCGGCCTCGGCTTCTCGGCGGCGGTCGGGCTCCTCTTCGGCAGCTGGCCCGCCTGGCGGGCCGCCCACCTCGACCCGGTGGAGGCGCTCCGCCACGAATGACCGGCTTCCTCGACACCCTGGCGATGGCCCTCGACACCCTCCGGGCCAACCCGCTCCGCTCGCTCCTCACCCTCCTCGGGATCGTCATCGGCTCGGCGACGGTGGTCGCCACCATGGCGCTCACCGAGGGGCTCCGGATCAAGGTGACCAGCGACATGGCGCTGCTCGGGAACGCCGCCTTCGTGGTCCAGAAGTGGCCCGCCCCCGGCTTCGGCGACCAGGACTGGGCGCGCTTCGCCCAGCGCCGGCCGCTCACCCGCGAGCAGGGCGAGGCGCTGCGCGCCCTCCCCCACGTCGCCCACGTCTCCATCGAGGACAACCTCGACCGGCCCGAGGTGATCGCCACCCGGGAGCGCGCCACCCGCCCGGTGGTCACCGTGGTCGGCGCGGTCACCGACTACGAGGAGGCGAACGCCATCACCATCGGCGAGGGGCGCTTCCTCTCCGAGGTCGACGTCGCGCTCGGCCGGCGGGTGGCGGTGATCGGCGCCGACGTGGCCGACGCCCTCTTCCCGGGCGGCCGGCCGCTCGGCCGGGAGATCCGGATCCGCGGCGTCCCCTTCGAGGTGATCGGGGTCGCGGCGCGGATGGGGAGCATCCTCGGGCTGGAGTCGAAGGACGCCTTCGCCGTCCTCCCCTGGACCGCCTACGAGCTCGCGCTCGGCCGGCCCCGCGACCACTACCTCGGGGTGGTCGCGACCTCCCCGGCCGACGTGCCGCGGGCGATCGACGAGGTCGTCGCCACCCTCCGCCGGCTCCGCGGCCTGGCCCCCTTCGCCGAGAACGACTTCGACTACTTCACCAACGACTCGGTGAACCAGACCTTCGAGGGGCTCGCCCGCCTGGTCGGCGCCGCCACCCTCGGCGTCTGCGCGCTCGCGCTCCTCGTCGGCGGCATCGGGATCATGAACATCATGCTCGTCTCGGTCACCGAGCGGACCGGGGAGATCGGCGTGCGGATGGCGCTCGGCGCCCGGCGGAGCCGGATCCTGGCCCAGTTCGTCGTCGAGGCGGTGACCCTCTCCCTGCTCGGCGGGGTGGTCGGCGTCCTGCTCGGCGCCGGCGGCGCCCTCCTCGCCCACGCGCTGGTGGGCGTCCCGGCGAGCGTGCCGGCGTGGGCGGTGGTACTGTCGCTCGCCTCCGCGTCGGGCGCCGGGCTGCTCTTCGGGATCTACCCGGCGGCGCGGGCGTCGCGCCTCGATCCGGTCGAGGCGATGCGCGCGGAGTAGCGACGAGGGAGCCTGGGCGTGGATCGAGCGAAGCTGCGGAGCGAGCTGAAGGGCTGGACGTTCACCATCCTGGCCGTCCTGGCCTTCCGCACCTTCCTCTACGAGGCGGTCTACATCCCCTCGGGATCGATGCTGCCGACGCTCCAGATCGGCGACTACGTGATCGTCGAGAAGTGGGCCTACGGCGCCCGCCTCCCCTTCACCGCGTCGGCGCAGCTCGGCTGGTCCTCCCCCCGCCGCGGCGACATCGTGGTCCTCCTCAACCCCAACGGCGCCGAGACCGCCGACGACCTGATCAAGCGGGTGGTCGCCGTCGGCGGCGACACCGTCGAGATCCGCGACGGCTGGCTCGCGGTGAACGGCCACCCGGTCCCCCGGATCGACGTCCCCGGCGCCTGCAGCTACTGGAACCGCCCGGAGCGCGGCGGCTGGGTCGAGGAGCCCTGCACCGACCACCTGGAGACGCTCGACGCCCACGTCTTCCACACCTACTGCACCCCGGGGCGCCCCTGCGGCGACGTGCCGATCGAGGTGGTGCCGGAGGGGACGGTCTGGCTCGCCGGCGACCACCGCGACCACTCGGCCGACAGCCGGGTCTTCGGCCCGGTGCCGGTCGGGCGGATCAAGGGGCGCGCCTGGATCGCGCTCGCCTCCTGGGGGCCGGACGGCCCCCGCTGGACCCGCTTCTTCCACGGGCTGAAGCACTGAGCG
>JAJYHA010000114.1 GCA_021784995.1 Myxococcales bacterium | reverse complement strand
AGCCTCCCCTCGGTTGTGTTCCTAAGATTGTGTGAATCGGAAGTTCGCGGAGGCTGAGTGCCCCCCCCCTCCTCGGTGGGGGCTTGACGGATCTGAACGCCAGTCCTCCACTTGCCGTCGAGCCTTCCAGGGCCGCGATGAACTCCTCCTGAGGCTCCTCTCCAGCGGCGCCCTCCAGCGGCGTCCTGGTCGAGCTCGAGAGGCGTCACGCCCCCGAGGGCGGCCGGTCCGGAAGGATGCGCGCGAGCGCCGCCGCCGATCCGACCAGGCGCACGGCCACCGTGGCGCGGGTGAGGGCCACGTTGAGCCGGATCGGCAGCCGGCGGAGCTCGGCCTCGGGGAGCTCGGTCACGAGGATCGCCGGCCGCTCCAGCCCCTTCCAGCGGAGGAAGGTGTCGGCCACCAGCCGGTCCTCCATGTCGTCCGCCTCGGCCCGCACCGAGGCGTGCGGTCCGAAGACCGGGGGACCCGCCGCGGCGTCTCCGGCCGTCTGGCCGCGCAGGGACACCACCCCGATGTCGCCGAGCCGGAGCCCGGCGCCGAGGAGCCGCTCCACCTCCGCGGCCACCGCGGTCGTCACCTCGCCACCCTCGGGGACGACGACGCTCGCCACCGACCCATCGGCGCGGCCCTCGGCCAGCGCGCGCTCGTCGAAGGGCTGGCCGAGGCAGCGGTCGGCGAGCGCCTGGACGCCGGGCGGGCAGCGCTGCTGCCTGGGGAGCCGGTAGGTCGACCCGAACAGCTCACGCGGCGGGCTCCGCTCCGGCCAGTAGCCCTGGCCCGGGTCGTGGAAGGCCCAGAGCCGCCTCCCCCTGGCGAGGGCCTCCGCGAAGCGCCAGGCCTCCGGCTGGAGGTCCTGGGCCTCGTCAACCACCACCGCGTCCCAGCGAGGCTCGCAGACCTCCGCGGCCGACGCGAAGGCGTGCGTCCAGATCTCGCCCTCCGCGAGCGTGCCGGGCGGCGGCGCGCGCCCGGCCAGCTCCTCCATCCGGCGGGCGAGGTCGCTCACGGTGTGGACCTCGATCCCGCTCCCCTCGAGCCGCGCCGCCAGCCACTTGCGGAGCGGAGTCGTGAAGCAGAGGAGCAGCACCTTCCTCCCCTCGGCCGCCAGCCGGCGGCTCGCCTCGGCGGCGAGCAGCGTCTTGCCGGATCCGGCGCCGCCCTGGATGAGCACCCGGTCGTTCTCGAGCAGCCCCTCCAGCACCTCCAGCTGCGCCTCGTCGAGCGAGAGGCGCCGGACGGCCGCCTCCTTGACCCGGCCCCCCAGCGAGAGGGACGGCAACCAGGAGTCGCCCCACATGGCGTGGAGCGCCTCGAGCCACCCCGGCGCGACGACGCGGCGGGCCGGCGGGATGGCCCGGGCCGCCAGGGCGGGGAGGGACTCGGCGAACCAGGTCAGGTGGTGCCCGGTGACCAGGATCCCGTTCAGGTCATCCTCGGTCGGCTGGTCGTCGGCGACGGTGTCCGGGAAGCAGGGCGCCTGACCGATGGAGGGAGCTTGAATCCCCTTGTCCTTGAAGCGGGACAGCAGCAGGTTCCGGAAGGCGTGCGCCTGTTCGAGCGGCGCCACGTCGAGCGGCCGGCCGTTCTGCATCCAGCGACCGTCGCGTTCCTCGACCTGCCCGCCCTTCACCTCGAGGATGAGGATGCCCAGCGCCGGGTGGGCCAGCACGAAGTCCCCCTCGCCGAAGGTGGCGCTCCGGTTCCGGAGCCTGAGCGAGTGCCAGGCCGACCAGCCGGCGGGGAGCCGCTTCCTGAGCGCCTCCCAGACCCGCACCTCGGCCTGGGACCTGGTGGGACGGAAGTGGCTCGCGGGGTGGAGGCCTTCGGCGGGGGAGGGCACGCGCGGATGGTAGCAGAGGCGCCGAGCCGAACCCCGCGTCCGGTCCCGACGTGTCCGCGGTCCCGACGCCCTGCTCCGACGCCGCGGGGGAGCGGCGGAGCCGACGATCGGCCAGGCCCGGTGCGGCGGGCGGGGTTCTTCCGAGGTATGAGCGAGATCGCGGTCGGCCCGGAGCCCCGTCCAGCGCTCCGGCGCCGGACCGGGAGGAAGGAGGACGCCATGGCCCACGAGGTGGACTTCGAGGACGTGTCGACGGTCGGGCTGGAGTCGTCGCCGGTCGCGGGCGCGCTCGCGGGGCTGCGCGCCCACGAGGCCCGCTACTTCAGGAAGAAGTACGACCACGTCTTCACGGTCGAGCCGGCGCGCGAGGCCCGGGAGACGATCGCCTGGGTCCACCGCATCCTGAAGGAGGAGCGCGACCTCGTGATCCGGTCCCGCCCCCTCCAGGCGACGGCGTTCCAGGTCGAGGGCATCCGCTGGGCGTACGTGTTCTACGAGAGCGGCCTGTCGATCAACGTGCTCTACACGGTCGGCGACGGGAAGAAGCGCGCCGTCGGGTTCAAGCTCTCCGACGGGATGGAGGTCCCGGTCGAGCTCGCGCCGCGCTTCAAGTTCGCGAGGCAGCGGTCGAAGCTGGCGGGGACCATCCGCGGCTCCTTCTTCGTCATCAAGGGCGAGTACTGACCCCGGGGCCGGGGCGAGGCGGTGAGCCCTCGCCCCGGATCCGGGTCCGACGCCGCGGCGCTAGGGCGTCGCCGTCACCAGCGCGAAGCTCAGGTTGCCCAGCCAGAGGCCGGAGCCGGCGGCGCCGGCCGGCGTGAAGGCGGTGCCTCCCGTCTGCTCCTTCGAGATGCCGGGCGTCCCGATGCCGACGATGACGGGGTACTGGTTCCCCGAGACGAGGGTGCCGGCGGGCACGGTCACCGAGGAGGTGGAGATGCTGACCTCCTCGGGGCCGTTGTGCGCGGCCGGGAAGACGAAGCCGCCGCTCGACGGGTCCAGGATCCCGACGGCGTACACCGCGCCGGCCGTGGGGCCGCCGCCGGTCCAGCTGATGGTCTGGGGGGCCGCGACCGACCAGCTCGCGCCGCTCGCCGGCGCGGTGATCGTCGGCGCCGAGGTGAACTGCGTCCCGCTCGCGGTGTAGGTCGTGCCGCCGTAGGCCACGGTCACCGTCACCGCGCCGCCGCTCGCGACGGCGACGGAGCCCTCGTACTGGGAGTCGGTCGCGTTCCAGGAGAGGGCGGTGCCGTTCACCGCGACCGTCGCGGTGGAGATCGGGGTCGTGCAGGTGGAGTCGGTGCAGACCTGGACCATCTCCGCGGGGATGGTCGCGCTCGGGGGCATGGTGAGGACGCGCGCCGTGATGTAGGGCGCGCCCGAGGTCGCCCCCGAGACGGTGATCGGCGTCGGGGTGCCCACCGCGCCGAGCCAGAGCCCGGAGCCGGCGGCGGCCACGGTGCCGAACGAGTAGCCGGGTTTCGAGTGGTCCGAGAAGCCGGGGGTGGCGATCCCGCCGATGACGTAGTAGCTGCCGCTCGCGAGGGCGTTGGCCGGCACCGTCGCCGTCGGGCTGGCTGTGGGGGCGACCTCGAGGAAGCCAGTGGCCCCGGTGGGATAGGCGAGGAGCCCGGTCCCAGTGGCGATGCCGACGAGGTAGTCGGCGCCCGCGAGCGGCGCGCCGCCCGTCAGGGTGATGGGGTTGCTCGCCGAGGCGGTCCAGGTCGCCCCGCTCGCCGGCGTGGAGACGGTCGGCGGCGCCGTGAACATCGTCCCGGTCGCGGAGTAGGTGGTGCCGCTCAGCGTGACCGAGACGTCGACCGTGCCGCCGAGGGGGAGCGGCGGGGCGCCCTCGTAGTCATGGTTGGTCGCGATCCACGTGAGGCTCGCGCCGTTCATGGTCACGGTCGCGCCGGAGACCGGGGTGGCGCAGGTCATGTCGGTGCAGATCGTCACGTTGCCGGTGCTCCCCCCGGCGATCGCCGGGAGGTAGATGGCGATGGCCGAGATGAAGGGGCCGGACCCCGCGGCCGACCCGGAGACGGTGACGCTGACCGGGCTGGCGAGGGCGCCGAGCCAGAGGCCCGAGCCCGACGCCGCGCCGGGGATGGCGACGCCGCCGCCGTTCTCCGGCACCGCGCCGGTGGTGGCGATGCCGACCAGGAGCGAGTAGGTGCCGTTCGGCAGCGCGTTGGCCGGGACGGACATGCCCATCGTCCCCATCGCCAGCTCCATGGGCCCGTGGCTCGAGGAGCCAGTCGGCGCCGGGTAGACGACCTTGCCGCTCGCGTCCATGACCCCGAAGACGTACTCGGCGCCCGATCCGCCCGGCATGCCGCCGCTCCAGGCGACGGCGTTGGCCTGCGCGCCGTTCCACGACGCCGGGCCGGCCGGGTTGAGCGGCGAGGAGATGGTCGGCGCCGCGGTGAACTGCGTCCCGCTCGCGGTGTAGGTCTTGCCGCCGTAGGTCACGCTCAGCGACGCCGCCTGGCCCAGGGCGACCGCCGTGGTGCCCTCGTACATGGCGTCGGTCGCGTTCCAGGCGACGGGGCTCCCGTTCACCGTGACCGTCGCCGTGGAGATGGGCGTGGCGCAGGTCGAGTCGGTGCAGACCTGGACCTGCACCGGGGACACGCCGGTGAGGCCCGAGGGGACCACGATGGCGAGCGCGCCGATGTACGGGGCGCCGGACCCGCTCGACGAGCCGCCCGACGAGCTGCTCGACCCGCCGCAGGCGACCAGCCCGCCCGCGGCCACGGCCGTGATCACTGCCAGTGACGTCCTCGTCCTCATCGTCCTCTCCTTCCACCGGGAACCGCGAGCGAGGCGCGGGGCCGCGGGGCCCGCGCGCTGCGCGAGCCGTCGCCTCGGGATGAGGTGCGGCGCGCAGGTACATTGTGGCGGAGATTCTCCGCGGGCGCCTCCCCTCGTCCTCGTGACCCGACCCGGGGCGTGCCGCCGCGACCCACCCCCGGGCGGGCCGGCACGGCTCCCCGTCCCGTCCCCGGCGGGCGGGTGCGTCTAGGGCGAGATCGCCACCCCGAGCCGCTGCCCCGCCGGCGACGGGAGCGCGATGGTGGCGGTGACCACCCCGGTCGTCAGGTTGACCACCAGGACGCTGCTGCCCACGGTCACGTAGCCGGTGTCGGTGGTCGAGTCGACCACGAGCGTCGTGGCGGATGTGCTGACGCCGAGCGGGATGGTGCCGGCGACCGGGCCGCTGGGGCCCGCCACGGCGACGAGCTGCGGCGCCGGCCCCGAGATCGGCCCGTACTCGTCGAGGTAGTAGATCGTCCCGGTCGACTCGTTCACCGCCAGCGTCCCCTCCTGGGTGATGCCGTGGTTGAAGCCGAAGTCGACGACAGAGACCACGGCGCCCGCCGACGGGGAGACCACGGCGAGCCCCTGGTGGGAGTTCGCGCCGAGGTCGCCCACCGCCACGTAGAGCAGGCCGCTCTTCGAGCCGAACGCCATGTCGAAGGGCAGGCCGTCGCTCGCGGGGACGGCGATCGAGGAACCCAGCGTCCCGGCGGAGGCGCTCCAGTCGTCGACGCGGAACGTGCTCGTCGGCCCGTAGCTGACCATCGCGTAGAGGTGGCCCCCCGTCGCGTCGAGGGCGAGGATCGACGGCACGACGGTCGTCGCCGTGCTGCTCGTGAGGAGGTAGCCGGAGGTGAGCACGGCGGTCTGGGCGGCGCTGCTCGCGCTGAAGGCGACGACGTCGATGGGCGCGAGGGAGTCGACCACCCAGCCGGTGTTGCCGTCCGCGCTCACCACCATGTCCTCGGAGCCCCCCGCCACGAAGGGCACCGCGGTGGAGCCGAGGAGGGCGCCGGTCGAGGCGGAGAAGACCGCCACCGGGCCACCGGTCCAGGTCGCGTAGACGCGCCCCGCGGCGCCGTTCACGGCGAGGCCCACGATGTCGCTCAACGACACCCCGCAGGCGCTGAACGAGCCGGCGACGGCGTTCTTCGTCAGATCGATCACCTGGACGGTGCAGCCGGTCGCCACGTAGAGGACGTGGGCGGTGAGGAGCGAGCCCCCGCCGCCCCCGCCTCCTCCGCCACCGCCACCGCCACCGGTCGAGCTCGACCCTCCGCTCGAAGACCCGCCGCAGGCGGCCAGGC
>JAJYHA010000204.1 GCA_021784995.1 Myxococcales bacterium | reverse complement strand
CGGATGGCGCCGGGGCGCCGCCGGCCCGGGCGGTGCGGTCGGCGCGCGTCGCCGGGTTCGGCGCGCGGCTCACCGTCTCGCTCGCCGCCCCGACCGGCAACGCCACCGGGGTCCCCGGCGACTCGCTCTCCAACGTCTTCGGCCCGATGGTGCTGCTCGGGCTCGACCTCGGGTATCACTTCACCCCGACCTGGTACGCGGGGCTCTACACCAACCTCGGCCTCGGCGTCTGGAGCTCGAAGCTCGACACCACCTGCAACGCCTCGGCCTCCGGCTGCATGGCCTACCAGGCCGCGCTGGGGTTCGAGGTGAACGCGCACCTCGCGCCCCACGAGTCGGTCGACCCCTGGATCGGCCTCGGCGCCGGCCTCGAGCAGTCGAACATGGACGAGGGGACCGTCACCTACCGCATCGGCGGCCCCGCGGCGCGGGTGCGCTTCGGGCTGCAGTTCGACGAGATCGGCGTCTACCTCGGCGCCACCGTCGGCAAGTACTCGTACATGACCGACCCCGCGAACACCGCGGTGACCGCGACCATCGCCAACCAGGCGCTCCACGCCTGGATCGACCTCGGCATGGCCGTGCAGTTCTGGTAGCGGTCGAGCGGCCGCGGGGGCCGCGGATCAGGCCTGGCCGCCGCGCCCGGCGCCGAACCGCGCCGCGGAGAAGGGCGCGAGGTCGACCGGGGGCGCCCTCCCCAGCACGCAGGCCGAGACGGCGTCGGCGGTGATCGGCGTGAGCAGGATCCCGTTGCGCGTGTGGCCGGTGGCGTAGAAGAGGCCGGGGACGTCGCCGGGGCCGAGGATCGGCTCGCCGTCCGGGCTCGCCGGCCGGAAGTTCGACCAGGTCTCCACCACCGGCGCCCGGGCCATCGCCGGGGCGATGCCGATGCCGACGTCGAGCACCTGGCGCAGCCCGCCCGCGGTCACCGCCTTCTCGAAGCCGACCTCCTCCATCGTCGAGCCGATCAGGATCCGCCCGTCGGAGCGCGGGACGACGTAGCCGTGGCCGGAGAAGATCACCCGCGAGAGGAGCGGCGGCCGGGTGTCCACCACCGCGATCTGGCCGCGGATCGGCCGCACGGCGCCGGCCGGGAGGCCGTGCCCCGCCACCTGGAGGCTCCAGGCCCCCGCGGCGAGCACCACCGCCGGCGCGTCGATCGGCCCGGTCTCGTGCTCGACGCCGGCGACCCGCCCGCCCGCCTGGCGGATGGCGCGCACCTGGCCGGTGACGATCCGCACCCCGGCCCGGGCGGCGGCGATGGAGAGCGCCCGGCCGAGGAGGCGGGGATCGACCGAGGCCTCGTCGGCGAACCAGAGCGCCCCGCGCGCCTCCGGCGAGACCGCCGGCTCGAGCGCCCGGAGCGCGGCGTCGTCCACCACCTCCACCGGCAGACCGGCCCGCTCGAGCCGCGCGGCCCGGCCGGCGAGGAGCTGGGCGTGGGTGTCGTCGAGCGCCACCTCGAGCGTGCCGCCGCCCCGCCAGCCGCAGCCGAGCCCGGTGAGCGCCTCCAGCTCCTCCACGAAGGCCCGGTAGCGCGCGAGCGAGGCGCGGCCGAGCGCGTGGAACGGCCCGGGCTCGAGCGCCTCGACGCCCGGGGAGAGGATGCCGCCGGCGGCGCTCGACGCCTCGGCGCCGGGGATCGACCGCTCCAGGAGCGCCACGTCGAGCCCGGCCTGGGCCAGCCGCAGCGCCACCGCGCAGCCCTGCACGCCGGCGCCGATCACCACCACGTCCGCGTTCATGGCGGCGCAGCCTAGCAGGGAGGGGGGCGCGGGGCATCCGCCGCCGGCGCGGCGCCGGGGAGGGGCGGTGCGGGGTGCCGCGCGCCGTGAGGCCGCCGCGTCTCGCGCAGCCGCACCGCGACCACCACGCCCGAGGCGAAGGTGAGGGCGGCGACCAGCCAGATGGCGACCGGGACGCCGAAGGCGTCGGCCGCCGCGCCGGAGAGGAGCGCCCCCACCGCGTACCCGAGGTCGCGCCAGAGCCGGTAGACCCCCACCGACGAGGCGCGCCAGGCCGGGTGCGCGACGTCGCCGATGGCGGCGAGCAGCGTGGGGTAGACCATGGCGGTCCCGGCGCCGAGCAGCGCGCCCCCGGCGGCGAACCCGGCGAAGGAGGAGGAGCGGACCACCACCGCGATCCCCGCGGCCTGCACCCACATCCCGGCGACGATGAGCCGCTTGCGGCCGATCCGATCCGAGAGCGCGCCGGTGACCAGCTGCCCCACGCCCCAGACGCCCGGGTAGACGGCCGCCAGCCACCCGATCCGCTCGATCGACACCCCCGCCGCCGCGAAGACCAGGGGGAAGAGCCCCCAGGCCATCCCGTCGTTCAGGTTGTTCACCAGCCCGGCCTGGCTCACCGCCGATAGGTCACGGTCGGTGAACGAGGTCCTGAGGAACACCTCGCGCGCCGACGGCGCCGGCGCCCCGGCGCCGTGGTCGGTCGCCTCGCGCCGCGCGTGGCCGCGGGTCTCGCGGACCAGCAGCGTCGACAGCCCCAGCCCGGCGGCGACGAAGCCGACGCCCAGGTAGAAGGGCTGCGGCCGCAGCCCGTACGCCGCCGCCACCTGCCCGGTGGCCAGCGCCGAGAGCGCCACCGCGAGGTAGCCCGCGAACTCGTTGAGCCCCATGGCCAGCCCGCGCCGCGCCGGCCCGGCGAGGTCGATCTTCATGATGACCGTGGTCGACCAGGTGAGCCCCTGGCTCACGCCGAGGAAGGCGTTGGCCACCAGCACCCAGCCCCAGGTCGGGGCCCACATGAGAAGGAAGGGCACGGGCGCCGCCACCAGCCAGCCGGCGACCAGGACCGACTTGCGCCCCACCGCGTCCGAGAGGCGCCCGGCCAGGTAGTTGGTGGCCGCCTTGGTCACCCCGAACACGACGATGAAGGACAGCACCGCGGTGCGGGCGGCGAGCCGGAAGTCCTGCTCGGCGATCGCCGGAAGGATGCTGCGCTCCAGCCCGACCATCGCGCCGACGAAGGCGTTCACCCCCACGAGCAGGCTGAACTGGGCGAGGTTGGCCCGGAGGCCGAGGCGCGGCTCCTCCGGTGCGCCGGGCGCGCCGGGCTCGCCGGGGAGGGGCGCCGCCGGGGAGGGCGCGCCGACGGGGCCGGGCGGTCGCTGACCGGAGCGCATCATCGGCGGGAGAGTACTGGAACTCGCCGGGACCCGTCCCCCGGGTCGAGGCCGGCCGCGTGCGCCAGCGCGGCGGTGAGCGCGCGATCGCAGAGCTGGAGGGCCTCCTCCTGGCCGTCCTGCCCGCCCTTCTCGAAGTCGTCGCTCCGGGTGGCCATCGCGTTGGTCACGTGCGCGAGGCAGGCCACCGCCCGGCCCCGGGCCCGGGCCATCGCCAGGAGCGCCGCGGACTCCATCTCCACGCAGAGGATCCCCTCCGCCCGCCGCGCCGCGACGAGCGCGTCGCCCTCGCGGAAGGGAGCGTCGGTGGTCCAGGAGGCGCCGCGGAGGAGGGGCGTCGCCGCGCCGGCCAGCGCCCGCGCCACCGCGTCGGTCAGCGCCGGATCCGCCTCCGCGTGCCGGGCCGCCGCCAGGTAGTGGTAGCTCGTCCCCTCGTCGCGGAGGGCGCGCTCGATGAGCACGAAGAAGGGCGGCGGGATCTCCGCGGCCACGAGGCCCGCCGAGGAGATGGAGAGGAGCGCCTCGCACCCGGAGGCGAAGAGCTCCTCGGCGACGAGCACCGCGAAGGGCGCGCCGATGGCGCCGCCGATCACGCCGGCCTCGGCTCCCCCCGCGAGCGTCCAGCGGTGGAGCCGCGTGTGGAAGCAGGGCCAGGAGGGATCGGGCACCGCCCGGCCGGTGGCGACGAGCCGCTCGATCAGCTCGCCGTCCATGTCGAGCAGGCAGGCGGCCGGGACGCGGGCGGCGGCGAGCCCCTTCTGCCGGCGCGCGCCCTCGAGCAGCCGCTCGGGCGTGAAGACCGGCGGGTCGGCCGGATCGTGATCGAGGATCGGCGTCCGCTGCATCGTCCCTGGTTACCACCCTCGCGCCGCCGGGGCCACCGCCGCCCGGGCGCGGCCTAGTGGCCGCCCGGGGATCGGTGAGGAGAGCGAGTCGGCGCGGTCGCGGCGCCGTCGCCTACTGGCGCGTGGTCCCGCGGAGGGTCTGGGCACGCTCGAGGACGTCCCGGGCGGATGCCTCGTCGGGCGCCGTGACGGTCAGGCGGAGCCGATCGCGGTCGGAGCTGGCGCGAACCCGGATCCCGCTCACGGACAACGGCGAACTGGACGGGAGGCTCCGGCCCTGGGCGACCAGGCAGTCCGCGGTGGCCTGGAGCTCCGCCAGACTCATGCCGGCGGACCGGCGGTAGAGGATGGAGACACCGCGCAGGTGTCTGCCGGTCCGGGTGACCCGGTGGAGCAGCTCCACGGCGGCGATAGCGTCCGGCCGGAGAAGCCGGGTCGTGTCGGCGGCGGTCACGGTGCAGCAGGGGGTCGCGTCGCTTCGCGGGGAGGCGTCGGCCAGGGCGGGCCTGGCGACGAGGGAGACCGCAATTGCGATCAGCAGGTTCTTGGAGATCATGGCGTCGATCCTTTCTCTGGAGTTAGCTCGTTTCGTCTCGATCCACACATGGTTCACGATCGGGGGCTTCGACTCGCTGGTCGCCGATGAGCGCAGGGTGGAGCCCTGCGCGACCTCGGCGGACGCGCGACGGGTCTCGCTGCCTGACTCGAGTCGCGGGGGCGGCCGATCGATCGTCGGCCAGTCCTGGTCGCGCAGGCCCGCCGGGGCAGACCCAGCGGTCACTCACCGGAGACGACCGGGGACGGCCTATATGCGGAGCGGGACCAATGGCCCCTGCGACACCATCAGGGGGGGCGGGCGCGCGCCAGCCGTCAAGAACCGGTGGGCTCCCGAGGGGAGCCCCCGGGTGCTCGGCGGCACGGTGGCGCTCGCGACTTGATCCGATCTGACGGCTGCGGCGAGGGGAGCGGCGCGCCATTCAGCGCCCTGGCAGCACCGGATCTGGTCAGCCTCGGAGGCGAGCGGCCGGCAGCACGAACACGGTGGCGCGACGTGCATCGTGAGGCACGTCGCTGCGCCGCCGCGGGCGCCAGCGCCGGTGGTGCCCACCAAGACGGCGACGAGCGCCAGGGAAAGGAATCGAATCATGCCTCCGTGCCCGATAAGCAGCCCGACGCCGCGCCGCAAGGTCAAAGGAGGTCTCTCCGACTGTCCGGCCGACTGGCGTTCCTGCGGCGCGGTCGGGCCGCGGGTCACTGCGGGGCGTTGGCCGGCGCGAGGCCGTGGAGCAGCAGCGTGCGGACATGGGCCCGGAGCACCTCGGCCGTCGGCGCGACCGAGACGAACGGCCGGGCGGCGTCCTGCGCCGAGGCGACGAGCGCGGCCAGCCCGCCGATGGTGACCACGGCGAGGATCGAGCGCAACGTCCAAGCGCTGGCCTGTAGGGAGTTTTGAAGATGTCCGCCCCAAGAGCGGTCGAAGATGTCCGCTTCGCAGGGGGCCTGTAGACGGGTCGGATGGACTCGATCGCGTCGTTGGTCGCCCGAGTGCTCGACGACAATTACACCTCCCCACCGCGTTGCCTCAGATCCTCATGCTACTCGATTGCCTCATTGGGAATGTCGCCTTGCATGGCCTACATGAGCGCTGCGGCCTGGGGCCGGCTGAAGACCAGGCGCCTGGCAGCTGCCCGCCTCCAGTCCTTCACCCGGCGCTGGAGCGTTCGCAGCATGGCATCGTTGTACTCGGACGGGCTCTCGGCCCGCAGCCGCTCCAGTAGGTCCTTGGCCGTTCGGTTCGGCTCGGCATCGAGCCACGTGAGGATGCGGGGCCAAACGCATTCGAATGGGTCCTTGCGAGTCCGCCAATGGCGCTCCGGCTTCGGGCCGGCTCGATGGGTGGGACGCACCTCTCCAGCACGCCAGGTGTCCACAAGCCCACGGAGGAATTTCTCAAGATCGGCGTCCCGATGCGGAAGCACCTGGCGAACCT
>JAJYHA010000170.1 GCA_021784995.1 Myxococcales bacterium | reverse complement strand
CGCCGGCGGGCGGGGCGACGCCGGGCACGGCCCCGGCCCGGGGAGAGCCGCTCCCGGGCGACGACGGGGGGCCGGTCCCGGTCGACACCGCCGCCCGCGGCGAGTACGAGCCGCTGTAGGGGCGGCCGGGAGCGCCATGCCCCGCGTGGCGGTGCTGCTGCCCGCGCGCGACGCCGCGCGGACGCTCCGTGCCGCGGTGCGGTCGATCCTGTGGCAGACCACGCGCGACCTGCGCCTGGTGGTCGTCGACGACGGCTCCGCCGACGCCACGCCCGCCGTCCTGGCCGAGCTGGCCGATCGCGATCGGCGCGTCGAGGTGGTGCCGGGCAGGGGTGAGGGGATCCCGGCCGCGCTCGCCCGCGGCCTCGCCCGCTGCGACGCCGAGCTGGTGGCGCGGATGGACGCCGATGATCTCGCGCACCCGCGCCGCCTGGAGCGACAGCTCGCCGCGCTGGAGGAGGACCCGCGCCTGTGGGCGGTCGGCGCGCAGGTGCGCGCCTTCCCCCGCCGGGCCGTGCGGACCGGCATGCGCCGCCACGTGGAGTGGCTGAACGGGCTCGTCACGCCCGCGCTGGTCGAGCGCGACCTCCTGGTGGAGGCGCCCCTCGTCCACCCGGCCGCCTGCATCCGCCGGAGCGCGCTGGAGCGGCTGGGCGGCTGGCGCGCGGGGCCCTTCCCGGAGGACTACGACCTCTGGCTGCGCGTGGCGGAGGCGGGCGGCCGGCTCGGCAACGTGGCCGCGCCGCTCCTGCTCTGGCGCGAGTCGCCCGGCCGCGCCACGCGGACCGATCCGCGCTACGCCCTCGCGCGGCACGTCGAGCTCAAGGCGGCGCACCTGCGGCGCACCGCGCTCGCGGGGCGCGACGCGGTCGCCCTGTGGGGCGCCGGCAAGACGGGCAAGGCGTTCGCGGACGCCCTGGCCCGCCACGGCGTGGGGGTGGCCCTCTTCCTGGAGGTCGACCGGCGCAAGATCGGCCGCACCGTGCGCGGCGCGCCGGTGCTGGCCCACGCCGAGGCGCGGCGCGCGCGCGGCCTGCCGCTGCTCGTGGCGGTGGGGGCGCCGGGCGCGCGGCCGCTCATCCGCGCCGCGCTGGACGCCCAGGGCTTCGTCGAGCTGCGCGACTACTGGTGCGTCTCCTGAGGGCGGCGATCGCGGAGCAGGACCCCCCACCCGGTGAGGAGCAGGAGCAGCGTGAGCAGCGCGAAGGGGATCAGGGCCAGGGCGTCGGCGCGCGGGCCGGCGAAGAGCGGGTTGTGGGCGGCCGCCCAGCGCCCCAGCACCGCGTCGATGGGTTCGAGCACGCCCGCCAGGAAGGCGATGACGATCCCGGCGATGGCGCCCCCGGCGATGTAGCCCGACGCCATGAGCACGCCGGCGCTCCGGTCCCCCTCGGCCGCGATCTGCTCCTCGTCCAGGCCGCGGGCGCGGAGCGCGGGCCGGCGGCGGACGTCGACCAGCGCGCGGACCGCGCCGCCCACCAGGATGGGCGTGGAGGAGGAGAGGGGCAGGTACACCCCCACGGCGAACGCCAGCGACGGGACGCCGGACATCTCGAGCACCACGGCGATCAGGACGCCGAGCAGCACGAGGCCCCAGGGCAGGTGGCGATCGAGGATGCCCTTGATGATGTACGACATGAGCGTCGCCTTGGGCGCGTCGAACTTGCGGACCTCCGTCCCGTCGGCGCGCCGCGGGTGGGAGCCGTTGATGCCCGGATCGACCAGCCACAGCGCGCGGCCGGCGTCGTCGACCAGGTAACGCCCCGGCGGCCCCGCGGCGGCGTCCGTCTTGTGCCAGACCAGGAGGGCGCGCGCCTCCCCGCCGGCCTGCGCGGGGGGAGGGCGCTCGCGCAGGCCGGGCAGGGTGGCCGGATCGACGCGCAGCCCCGCCGGCGCCACCTCCGCCGCGGGCACGTAGGTCGTGGCGGCCCGGTCGAGCCGCAGCAGGACGGGGCCGAGCACCAGGGCCGAGAGCAGCGCGCCGAAGAGGATCGCGATCTGCTGCAGCCGCGGGGTGGCGCCGAGCAGGTAGCCGGTCTTCAGGTCCTGCGAGGTGGAGCCGCCGTTGGAGGCGGCGATGCACACGATGGCCCCCACCGAGAGCGCCGTCACGTAGTGGGTCCCGCCCGTCCAGCCCACCAGCAGGAAGACGAGGCAGGTCAGGAGGAGGGTCGCGACCGTCATGCCGGAGATGGGGTTCGAGGAGGAGCCGATCTCGCCCGTGAGGCGCGAGGAGACCGTCACGAAGAGGAACCCGAAGGCCACGATCAGCACCGCCCCGAGCACGTTCATGTGGAGGGGCCGCGCCAGCACGATGGCGAGGACGAGGGCGGCGATCCCGCCCAGCACCACCGCCATCGGGAGGTCGTCCTCGGTCCGCAGGCGCGCCCCCGCGCCGCGTCGCGCGCCGAGGTCGCGGAGCCCCTCGCGGAGCCCGTGCGCGATGACGGGCAGCGATCGGAGGAGGCTGACGACGCCGCCAGCGGCGACCGCGCCCGCCCCCACGTAGAGCACGTACGCGCTGCGGATCTCCGCCGGGCCCATCTCACGGATGGGAACCGTCCCGGGCGCGAGCGCGCCGGGGAGGGCGTCGCCGAAGAACTTGATGAGCGGGATGAGGACGAGGTAGGCGAGCACGCCGCCCGCGCACATGACGGATGCGATCCGCGGTCCGATGACGTAGCCGACGCCGAGCAGCTCGGGCGAGATCTCGGCCGACACCGAGCCCGCCGCGAAGGGGGGGCCGAACACGCGCTCGGGGACGTCCTTCCAGCCCCGGAGCGCGACCATGGCGCTCTTGTAGAGGAGGCCCACCCCGAAGCCGGTGAAGATGGTCCGGGCCGAGAGCTGCGTCCCGCCGCGCTCCCGCTCCTCCGCGCGCGCCGCCGCCGAGGCCGCCGCGCGCGACTCGGCCGACGCGCCCGCCTTCAGCACCTCGGCGCAGGCGGTGCCCTCGGGGTACTTGAGGCGCCCGTGCTGGGCGACGATGAGCGCCCTCCGGAGCGGGATCATCATCAGGATCCCGAGCAGCCCGCCCAGGACCGCCACCAGCAGGACCCGCGTGACCTCGAGGTCGAAGCCGAGGATCATGATGGCCGGCATCGTCACCCCGACGCCGAAGGCGATGGACTCGCCCGCCGAGCCGGCGGTCTGGACGATGTTGTTCTCGAGGATGGTGGCGTCCTTCACGCCCAGCTTGGAGGCGAGCCGGAAGATCGTGATGGAGATGACCGCCACCGGGATGGAGGCGCTCACCGTCAGGCCAACCTTGAGCACGAGGTAGAGGGAGGAGGCCCCGAAGATCGCCCCCAGGACCGTCCCCAGGACGAGCGCGCGGGGCGTGAGCTCCCGGAGCCGAGTCTCCGGCGCCACGTAGCTGGCCGGCGCGCCCTGGCGCCCCGCCCCGATCTCCCGGTCGCCCGCGCTCTCCATGCCAGCCCCCGGGCGCCGCCCGCGGCCGTGCCGCCGCCGCGGGGCGGCCCGCGCGCCGAGGAGAGCACGTTTCTCCGGCTCCGTCGACGCGGTCGCGCCGCGGGGAGGCGGGCGCCCGCCCGCCGCCATCCCGGGGCGCCTACCCGGCGGCGAGGGCCTCGAGCGCGCCCGGCAGGAGCGCGCGCGCCACCGCGGCGAAGTCGTCCGGCAGCGGCGCCGCCAGGGCGACGCGCGCGCCGGTGGTGGGGTGGCGCACCACCAGGCGCGCCGCGTGGAGCATGGTGCGTGGGACGCTCGTCTCGAGGACGCGGCGAGGACCGCCGTACCGCGCGTCTCCGAGCAGGGGAGCGCCGAGGTGCGCGAGGTGGACCCGGATCTGGTGCGTGCGCCCCGTCTCCGGGCGGCACTCCACGAGCGCCGCGCCGGCGGGTCCGACCGCGAGCGTCCGGTAGCGGGTGGCGGCCGCGTCGCCGCGGGGATCGACGGCGCGCCGCCCGCGCCGCAGCGGGTCGGCGGCGAGCGGGGCGTCGATGCGCCCTCCGGGCGGCCGCGGCGGGCGGACCGTCAGCGCGAGGTAGGTCTTCTCGGGCGTGCCGGCGCGGAATTCCTCGGCCAGCGCCGCGGCTGCCTCGCGGGTCCGCGCGAGGACGCACACGCCGGAGGTCTCGCGGTCGAGCCGGTGCACCACGGTGACGGGCGCACCCACGAGCTCCGCCACCAGGTCGGGGAGCACGCCGCGGTCCGTCGTCAGCGTGGGCTGGGAGGCCACGAAGGGTGGCTTGTCCACCGCGACCAGCGCCTCGTCGGCGAGCAGGAGGCGGCCGCGGTCGAGGCGGGCGGCGGGCGCCGGAGACCGGCCGGCCTCGGCCAGGTTCACCACCACCGACTGCCCCTCGCGCACGAGGCGCCCCGACACCTTGCACCGCCGCCCGTCGAGGAAGACTCCGCCCGCGTCGAGCGTCCGGCGCGCGAGCCCGCGCGAGAGCCCTCCCGCAGCGGCGATGAAGCGGTCGAGTCGCGACCCGGCCTGCGCGCGCGCGACGGTCAGCGCGAGCCGTCGCACGGGGGTCGCCCTCCGCCGTTCAGGCGGCCTTGTTCCCCGGGCAGCTCTTGCACGCGTCGCCCTTCGGCCCGTCGCAGGTCGGCCCCGGCTTCCTGTAGTCCGTCACGTAGAAGCCCGAGCCCTTGAACGCGAACGCGCCGGCGCTCATGACCTTCTGCACCCGCCGCCCGCAATCGTGGCGCGCGAGTGGCGGGTCGGACATCTTCTGGAGCACCTCGAAGCGGCCACACTTGGGGCAGTCGTACTCGTAGAGGGGCATGGCGCGTATCTCCGCTGCGCGAACTTAGGCCAGCGCGGCGTGGTGTCAAGCAGTCGCGCTCCTCGACTGCCAGGCAGGGTGTCGCTCTTCGGCGTCAAGTGCCCGGATCATCGGTAGTATCGCTGTCGCCCGCCCGGTCCGTCAGGACCCAGGAGGAGGGATGGACCCGGTAGATCTGGAGCTGGTGAGGGGTGAGGTGGACGCGCTCGTGCGGGGGCTCGCCGAGGCGCGCTGGCGCCACGTGGCGGGCCTCGACCCTGCCCCCCGCATGGCCGGCCTGTTCCGGGACCATGGCCGCGCCGCGCACCGGGAGACGGTGAAGGCGCTGGAGGAGGGCGGAGAGCAGGCGCTGGCACGCCTGGTCGCCGATCTCCGCGCGGAGCGCGCACAGGCGGCCGAGGAGGAGGCGTGGCGCGCCGCCGAGGTGGGGGCGAGGGCGGAGGGCCCGGACGGGCCGATGGCGCTCCAGGAGGCGCAGCTCGCCCTCCCGCGCGAGCGCGAGCGGGAGCGGCGCCGGAGCCTGGGCGCGGCCGTCGCGCGCGCCTCGGCGATCCCCGATCGCGATGCGGCGGTGGAGAGGCGTGCCCGGGCGCGCGCCGAGGTGGGGCTCACGCCCGACTGGGACGCGGTGGTGGAGGCCGACGCGCTGCTCGCCGCCTCGGACGACGGGTACCGTGACGTGCTCCGGTGGCTGTCGCGCCGCGAGGCCGGTCTCCGCCCGGCGCCGGAGGGCGACCTCGACCGCGCCGACCTCCTCCACGTGCTGGCGCTGCACGGGTGGGGCGGCCTCTTCCCCCGCGGCATGCTGCCGATCGTCCTGCAGCGGACCCTCGCGCCGCTCCGCCTCGACCGGGCCGGCATCCGGATCGACGAGGGCTCCCGGCCGGCCCAGTGGCCGGGCGCGCACGCGTACGAGACCCGCGTCGCGTTCCGGCCCCAGGGGGGCGCCGCCGACTGGCTGGCGCTCCTCGACGCGGTGGGCCAGGCGCTCGCGGCGGCGCACGCACCCCCGCACCGGCGCCACCCCGCGGCGCCATTCACCCTGGGTGCGCTGCTGTCCGGCCTGCTCCTCGAGCGCCGCTTCCTTGAGCAGGCGCTGGACGTCGACCGGCGGCACGGGCCCGACCTGGTCCGCGCCCTCGCCACCCGGCAGCTCTTCCGGCTGCGTGCCCGGGCGGTCGCGCTCCGCGTGGCGACGGAGGTCGAGCGCGGGACGAGCGGCGCCCGCTGG
>JAJYHA010000095.1 GCA_021784995.1 Myxococcales bacterium | reverse complement strand
GTCGAGCGCGAACGCCGCGATCCCGACCGCCGTCAGGAGGCGCGACTTCAGCGCCGTGCGGCCGAAGGTCCAGAGCGCCTGCGCGATCACGGCCACCACGACCGGCTCGACGCCGCGCAGGAGGCCGGCGGCGGCGGGGAGCCGCCCGAAGCGGACGTAGGCCCAGCCGAGGACTCCCACGAGGAGCGCGGCGGGGAGGATGAAGCACGTCCCCGCCAGCACGAGCCCGGCGAGCCCGGCGCGCCGGTGGCCGACGTAGATGGCGACCTCGGTCGAGCTCGGCCCGGGGATGAGGCTGGCGGCGCCCACGAGGTCCAGGAACTCCGCCGCGTCGAGCCAGCGCCGCCGGCGCACGAACTCCTGCTCCATGAGCGCCACGTGGGCGGCCGGGCCGCCGAAGGCGGTCAGCCCGAGCCGCAGGAACGTGACCGCCAGCGCGGCGCGTCCGCCCTGGGCGGCGCCCGGCGCGGGCGCGGCGCTCACCGATCGACCCCGCGCCGGCGCGCGTCGAGGGACAGGGGGCCGGGGCCGGCGAGCAGGAGGAAGAGCAGCCCCAGCAGCATGGCGAGGTCCGTGCGCGATTCGGCCTGCAGGGACCAGAACCCGACGCGCGAGGAGACCGCCGTCGCGCGCCAGAGGAGCGGGACCTTGGTGGTCGCGAGGGCCACCCCCATGACGGCCAGGAGCGGGAGCGTGGCCAGCCGCGCCGCGAGGCCGAGCAGCAGCAGGAGGGCGCAGGCGATCTCGAGCCCGCCGACGAGGTGCGCCATCAGCTCGGGAGCCGGGATGCCGATCCGGGCGAACCGGCCGGCGCCCCACGCCTCGGGGAACAGGAACTTCTTCACGCCCTCGGGCAGGAAGACGAGCCCGACGAGCAGCCTCACGACGAGGTTCGCGCGCTGCGCGCCCCGCGCCTCCGGTCCCGCGCGTGTCATGGCTCGAGCCTCCCCGGGCCGACGCCCCCTCCCATCATGCTCGGGCGGAGGCGCGCGCGCACGGCCGCGCGAAGGTGGCCCCGGCCGGCGCTCCCGGCGAGCTCAGCCGCCCCCTCGCCGCGCGCCCCCCTCCTCGGCGACGGCCGGCGCGTCCGCGATGAGCCGGAACAGCGCCGGGAGGTCGGGCGGCTTCGCCACGTGGTGGTCGAAGCCCGCCGCGCGCGACCGCTCGACGTCTTCCGGCGAGGCGTAGCCGCTCAGCGCGACCAGCGTCGCGCCCCGGAGGGCGCCGTCGGCCCTGAGCCGGCGCGCCACCTCGTAGCCGTCGAGGACGGGCAGGCCGAGGTCGCACAGGATCACGTCCGGGTGGAGCGCCCGCGCCGCCTCGAGCCCGCGCTGCCCGTCGGCCGCGATCCGCACCTCGTGCCCGGCGCTCAGCTCCAGCACGTCGCGGAGGGACGACGCGGCGTCCTCGTTGTCCTCGACGAGGAGGACGCGCTTCGCCCCCTTCGAACGACCCTCCGGCGGAGGCGACGTCCCGCTGCGCGCGGGCGGCTCGGCGATCGGGAGCTCGACGTCGAGCTCGGCTCCCCTCCCCGGACCGCCGCTGCGCGCCCTCACCGCGCCGCCGTGCAGCTCCACGATCCCCCGCACCAGCGCCAGCCCGAGCCCGAGCCCGCCCCGGCTGCGCTCGATGGTGCTCTCCCCCTGCACGAAGGGCTCGAAGAGCCGGGCGAGGAGCTCGGGCGCCATCCCGGCGCCGTCGTCGCGCACCAGCACGTGAGCACGCCCCTCCCGGACCTGCACCGCGACCGACACGCTCCCTCCGCGGTCGGTGAACTTCAGGGCGTTCTGGAGCAGGTTCCCGGCCACCTGCGCCAGCCGCGCAGCGTCGCCGCGCACGGGGACCGGCCGGCCCGGCTCCCGGAACGAGAGCCCGATGCCGCGCTGGACGAAGAGCGGTCGCAGATCCTCGAGGATCTCGCGCACCGGGTCCGCCAGGTCGAGGTCGCCGGTGCGGAGCCGCAGCTTCCCCGCCGAGATGCGCTTCACGTCGAGCAGGTCCTCGACGAGCCGCGTCAGGTGCCGGACCTGCCGCTCGACGATGCGCCGCGCCCGCCGCGCCGCGTCTCCGGCGGGATCGGCGTGGTTCAGGACGTGCACGGCGTGCCCGATGGGCGCGAGCGGGTTCCGCAGCTCGTGGGAGAGCACGCCCAGGAACTCGTCCTTGCGCTGGTCCGCCTCGCGGAGCCGCGCGTTCGCGGCGGCGAGCGCCTCCTCCGCCCTCCGCTGCTCCTCCATGGCCGCGACGTAGCGGCGCCGCACGAGGCGGAGCTGCCGCGCGGTCGCGAGCGCGACCCCGAACCCCAGCAGGAGCCCCACCGCCACGCCCCCCGCGATGAGCAGCCAGGTCACCCTCTCGGCCAGGTGGAGCCGCGCGTCCCGCGCACGCTGCTCGAGGGAGGTGAACTGCCGGAGGAAGGACCGGGAGTCCGCCGTGATGGCCCTGCCCTCCGGGAGGCGGCCCGCGATCTCGCGGGGGTTCGCGCCGTCGCGGACACGGTCGATCTGCTGAGCGGCGTGGTGGCGCCACCGGATGACCTCGACCCGCGCCGCCCGGAGCAGCGCCAGCGCGGCCGGCTCGTCCTCCACGAGGTCCTGGAGGCCGTCGAAGGCGGGCGAGAGGCGGGCGTCGGCCGCGTTCAGCTCGTCCAGGAAGCTCCTGTCGCGACTCAGCAGGTACCCGCGCAGCGCGGCTTCGCGCTCTGCCGTGAGCTTGCTGAGCTGCGCGCCGCGGCCGAGGATCACGTCGGCGCGATCGACCGCCCGGTGGAGCCGCTGCACGTGGAGCGTGAGCGCGACCAGGCAGAGCGATCCCGCCGCCAGCACGGCGACCGGGAGCGCCACGGCGTGCCGGAGGTTGCGCCGGAATGCCCGCTCGAGGCGGTGGCCGATGGGCGCTCGCCGGGCGAGGTCGCGCACCGTGGAGGCTGGCGTGTCGGGACCGCTCATGCCCGTACCCGCGAGACGCTCGGGAGCTGGGCGGCGCCTGCGCCGCCTCGCGAGACGTTAACGGGGGCCGGTGCGGCTCACCACCCGCGGAGGCGCACGGTCCCGACCGGGTGCGATCGGGCGGGCGGCGGCGTGGATCGCGCGCCTCGATCCCCCTTCGCCTGGCCGGTCGCGCCGCCGGGCGGGCAGGGCCGCCCCGCCTCCCGGCCCCCCCCTCGAGGTTCAGGCTCCGTGCGCGATGCAGACCTTCCCGAACTGCGCGCCCGACCGGAGGTACGCCAGCGCCTCCTTCAGCTCCGCGAAGGCAAACACGCGGTCCACCACCGGGTGGAGCCGGTGCTGGGCCAGCGCGCGGAGCATCGCCTCGAAGCCGTCGCGGTGGCCGACGGTGACGCCCTGGAGCCGGACCTGACGCGTGATGATCGGCCCGAGCGGCGCCGTCAGCGCGTTCCCCGACAGGATGCCGATCATCGAGAGCGTGCCGCCGGGCCGGATGCAGCGCAGCGACTGCGGCAGCGTCTCCTCGCCGCCCAGCTCGATGATGTTGTCGTAGCCGCGCCCCTCCGTGATCTCGCGCGTCGCCTTGCCCCACTCCGGCACGGCGACGCGGTTGATGGCGGCGTCGGCCCCGAGCCGCCGCAGGCGCTCGATCTTCGCGTCGCTCGACGAGATGACGGTGACGTGGGCGACCAGCAGCTTCGCGAACTGGAGCGCGAAGAGCGCCACGCCGCCCGAGCCCTGCACGAGGACGCGGTCACCCGGGCGAGTGGGGGCGAAGCAGGTGAGGGCGCTCCAGGCGGTGAGCGCGGCGCAGGGGAGCGTCGCCGCCTCGACGTCGGTGAGGTGGTCCGGCACGGCGACGACCCCGTCCTCTGCGAGGCACATGTACTCCGCCATCGTCCCGTCGATGGGCCCCCCGAGCGACCGGGTGAGGCGCCCGAGATCGGGCTCGCCTCCCGTCCACCGCTGGAAGAAGAGCGGGCAGGCCCGCTGCCCCACCCGGAGCCGCGTCACGCCCTCTCCGACCGCGACGACCGTCCCCGCCCCGTCCGACAGCGGGATGAGCGGCAGGGTCCCGGTGTGCGCGCCGTAACCGCGCTCCGGCACCACGAGGTCGCGATAGTTCAGCGACGAGGCGGCCATCCGCAGCAGGACCTGCCCCGGGCCGGGGGCGGGCTCGGGCCGCGTGCCGAGCTTCAGGTTCTGGATCCCCCACTCTCCCTCGATCTGGAACACGCGCATTCGCCCTCTCCTCCGGAGCGCCCGCGCCGGCGGGCCACACTCCCGCGATACCATGATCCGCGCTCGGCGCCGCCCTCGCGCTAACCCGCCTCGTCCGGGCCCGATGCCCGCCGGAACAGGGCGGCGTCGACGCCGAAGTAGCGGAGGAGCCGCACGTGGTGCGTGCCCAGCCCCTCGATCCGCACGGTGGCCCCCTCGAGCTTCGTGAGCCCCTGCGCCAGCGAGGCGATCCCGTAGTCGTGCAGGCGCTGGACGCGGCTGAAGTCGATCCGGACGACGTCCCCTTCCCGGAATCCGCGGAGCGAGTGCTCGAGCATCCGCGCCGCGGGGAGATCGAACTCCCCCTCGAGGCGAAGCACCGACGCGCGGCGATCTCTTGCTGGCGGCATCGACGGTGCCAGTGTGCCAGAGCCCGTCCCTCCTTGAAACGGGGACGACGGCGCCGCGTGCGACACGAACGCGCACCCACCACATTCGCGGGGTTGCGCCGGCGAGCAGCCCAAGAGCGCCGCCCCACCGCAGCCGCCATGCCCTAGCCTGCAGGGGAGCCCCATGTCGAACCAGGACAAGGCGCTGATCGTCATCGCCGCCACCGCGCTGCTGGTGGGCGGCGCGGGGTACGTCCGGTGGCAGGACACGCGCTTCCTCGACGTCGCGCAGAGCATCGACGCTTGCGACGACGAGCCGACGGTCCAGCGGAAGACCTCGACGCTGGGCGCGCCGGCCACCGACGTGCGCCAGGCGGACGCGCGCGTGGTCTCGTGGCGCCGCAACGGCAAGCTGCTGACGGTGTCGTTCGTGACCCCTCGCTCCGCCCGGCTCGTGGTCGGCAGCGTGACCGTCACGCACGAGCGCTGGGAGGATCCATCGCGCGATCCGCACCAGCGCTACCTGTACGAGGACGCGTCGGGCCTGCGCGACTGCAGGTAGGGCCGGGGGGCGGGGGCCGCCGCCAGGCGCTCAGAGGCACTTGCCGGTGGTCGGATCGACCGGACCGCAGGTGTAGGTGGGGCAGCAGCCGTTCGGGTCGATGCCCACCTGCGTCGCGCACGCACAGACGGGGATCATCGGGCAGGCGACCGGGGCGGACGCCGCCGCGCAGACCGGACAGGCCTGGATGGGGCAGCAGCTCACGGGATCCGTCCCGACGGCGACGGGCTGCACGCCGCCGGCACAGGCGGGCAGCAGCATGGGGCAGGCGACGGGGTGCGAAGGGTCGCACGCGGTCGCCGGGACGCACTGGCTCGTGCAGCTCTGGCCGGAGCAGCCGCCGGCCGCGTCGCAGCTGCACGTCGCGCCGCCCGGAGGGCAGGCGCACGTGCTCGTGGTCCCGGCCGCGGCGGCGCAGCCCCAGCCGACGCACGCCGTGTCGCACCGCTCACCGGCCGGACACTCCGCGTCGGTCGTGCACGGCGCCGGCGGCGGCTGACAGGTGCACGGACCGCCGCAGGGGTCGGTGCCGGCGCAGACCGTGGTCTCCCCCGGCCTGCAGGTCGGGGTCGTGCATCCGCACCCGGGCGCGCTCCCCGCCGTCGCGGAGACCGTCGCTGCGTCGCAGGGGCACTGGTAGACGGGGCAGCAGTCGACCGACCGTCCCACCACCGCCGGCGGCACGTTCCCGGGGCAGACGGGGATCGCCAGCGTGCAGGCGACCTGCGCCGTGGAATCGCAGCGCGCCGCGTCGGGATCGCAGCGGAACGCCGGGCAGCAGGCCGGCTCCGCCGTGCCGATCCAGAGGTGCGTGCCGGGTGGGCACGCGGGCGCGGGGGTCGGCGGGCAGCCGGCGCCCGCCGCGCCGCAGGTCGGCTGGCAGCTGACGTGGGCGCAGCAGTCCGCGTC
>JAJYHA010000394.1 GCA_021784995.1 Myxococcales bacterium | reverse complement strand
GAAGGCGGGGCCGCGGTCGCGCCCCCGCTGCGACCCGTAGCGGCGCCGCACCAGCTCGGTGCAGACGTCGGCGATCTCGCTGGCGGCCTGCGGGCGGCCCAGCAGCCCGGCGGCGCGCGCCATGCGCTCGCGCCGCTCCGGCTGGTCGAGGATGGCGCGGACCTCGTTGGCCAGCACCTCGCCCGTGAGGTGGCGCTCCTCGATCATGACCGCCGCGCCGGCGTCCACCAGGCTCCGGGCGTTCATCACCTGGTGGTTGTCGGCCGCGGCCGGGAAGGGGACGAGCAGCGCGGGCTTCTTGCAGACCGTGAGCTCGGCCAGCGTGGCCGCGCCGGCCCGGCACACCACCAAATCGGCGTGGGCGTACGCGTCGCTCATGTCGGTGATGAACTCCCGGACGTCCGGCTCGAACCCGCAGGCCCGATACCCGCGCTCGACCGCCTCGCGATCCCGCGCGCCCGTCTGGTGCACCACGTGCATCCTGTCGCGGAGATCGGCCAGGTGCGGGAGCGCCTCCACCACGCGCATGTTGAGGGCGTGCGCGCCCTGCGACCCCCCGAAGACCAGCAACCGCAGCTTCTCGTGCGCCTGGGAGGGGCGCATGTAGTTGTCCATGAGCTGGCGGCGGATGGGGTTCCCGAGCTGGGCCACCTTCCGGCGCGGGAAGTAGCGCCCCGCCTCCGGGAAGGCGGTGAAGGCCGCCTGGACGAAGCGGCCCAGGACGCGGTTCGTGAAGCCGGCGGCGGCGTTCTGCTCCTGGATCGCCGTCGGGACGCGCATCGCCCAGGCCGTGAGGACGGCCGGGCCGGAGGCGTAGCCGCCGACTCCCACCACCAGGTCGGGGCGCCACCTGCGCAGGACGCGCCAGCACTGGACGAAGGCGCGCGGCAGGAGCAGCAGGTGGGCGAGCAGCGCGAGGATCCCGTGCCCCTTCAGCCCCTTCACGTCGACGAGCTCGATGGGGTAGCCGGCCTCGGGCACCACCCGCGCCTCGAGCCCGCGCGCCGTCCCGACGAAGACCACGTCGTTGTCGGGGTGGCGGCCCACCACCTCCTCGGCCAGGGCCATGCCGGGGAAGACGTGGCCCCCGGTGCCGCCGCCGGCGACCATCAGCCTCACGGCGTGCCCTCGCCGGCCGGGGCCTCGACCCGCACCGCCTGCCGGGCGCGCCGCAGGAACCCGCCGCGGCTCGCCGAGACGCTGAGGAGCAGGCCGGAGCCCGCCAGCAGCGTGAGGAGCGAGCTCCCGCCGTAGGAGACGAACGGCAGCGTCAGCCCCTTCGTGGGCAGGAGCACCGTCACCACGCCCAGGTTGACCAGGGCCTGCACGCCGACCAGGGTGGTCACCCCCAGCGCCAGGTAGCACCCGAACGCGTCCGCCGCGTTGTACGCGGCGCGCAGCCCGCGCCAGGCGAAGACGGCGTAGAGGGCGATGAGGAGCGCCAGGCCGATCAGGCCCGCCTCCTCCGCGATGACCGCCGCGATGAAGTCGGTGTGCGCCTCGGGCAGGTAGAAGAGCTTCGAGCGGCCCTCGCCGAGGCCCTGCCCGAACCAGCCGCCGTTTCCGATGCCGACCATCGACTCCCACATCTGGTAGCCCGCTCCCCGCCGGTGCGCGAACGGATCGAGCCAGGCCAGGATGCGCTCCCGCCGGTAGGGCGTGCCCGCGATCACCTTCCAGCCGATGGGGAGCGAGAGCAGGAAGGCGCCCACAAGATAGCTCACCTTGGCGCCGGCCGCGAAGAGCATCACGAAGAGGACCACCGCCATCACCACGCAGGTGCCGAGGTCCTTCTCGAGCAGGCAGAGCCCCATGAGCGCGGCCGTGACCAGCAGGTGGGGGAGGAAGCCGATGGAGAAGGTGCGCACCATCGCGCGCTTCTTGGCCAGGGAGTGGGCCAGGTAGAGCACCAGGGCCAGCTTGGCCGCCTCGGCGGGCTGGAACGAGACGAGGCCGAGGTTGATCCAGCGGCGGGCGCCCCCGGCCATGTGGCCGACGAAGGGGAGGAGGACCGCCACCAGGGAGAGCGCCGTCAGGGCGAGGAGGGGATAGGCGAGGCGCTCGGCGCGACGGTAGCCCACGCGCAGCGCGCCGACGAGCAGGAGGAGCCCCAGCGCGATGGCGAGGAGCTGGCGCCAGAGGAAGTGGAAGGTGTCCCCGTAGCGGACGGCCGCCGTGACGGCGGAGGCCGAGTACACCATCACCGCGCCGACGGCGGTGAGCAGCAGGATCACCGTCAGCAGCAGGCGGTCCACCGCGAGCGCCGACGGGGGGCGGACGCGGTCCGAGCCGAGCGCGCGGATGGTCACGGCCGCGCCCCCGGGCCGGCGGCGCTCACCCGAGCGCCTCCACCAGGGCGCGGAAGCTCTCGCCCCGGTGCTCGTAGCTGCGGAACTGATCGTAGCTGGCGCACGCCGGCGAGAGCAGGACCACGTCGCCGGGGCCGGCCAGCGCCGCGGCGCGCCGCACCGCGGCGGCCAGGGTGCCGACCCCCTCGGTCGGCGCCAGGTCGGCCAGCTCGCGCTCCACCGCCGGGGCGTCCTCGCCGATGGTCAGGAGCGCCTTCACGCGCCCCGGGAAGAGCGCCCGCAGCGGCGCGTAGGGGGCGTGCTTGCCGCGGCCGCCCAGGACGAGGATCAGGTGCGGGCGCCCGGCCGGGAACGCCGCCAGCGCCACCTGCGTCGAGTCGACGTTGGTGGCCTTCGAGTCGTTCACCCACTCCACCCCGTCGCGCTCGCGGACCCGCTCGAGCCGGTGGGGCAGCCCGGGGAAGGCGTCCAGGCCCTCCTGCACGTCGCGGCCCGGCACGCCCATGAGGCGGGCGCAGAGCGCGGCCGCCATGGCGTTCTCCAGGTTGTGGCGCCCCCGCAGGGCGCGCGTGCAGACCCGGTAGCGCTCGGGCGCCGCGGCGCCCGCGGAGAGGAGCAGCTCGCCCCCGGCCTCCGGGGCGCGGGCGGCGCGCGGCGCGGGCGGGCCGAACCCGAACGTGAACCGCTCCCCGCGGGACGATCCCGCCAGCGCCAGGGCGAGCGGGTCGCGCGCGTTCGCGACGGCGACGTCGCCCGGTTGCTGGTTCATGAAGAGGCGGGCCTTGGCGAGCGCGTAGTCCGTCAGGTCGCGGTAGCGGTCGAGGTGATCGGGCGTGACGTTCAGGACGGCGCCGACCCGCGGCCGCAGGCGCTCGATGCCCTCGAGCTGGAAGGAGGAGAGCTCGACCACGGCCGCGTCCACCGCGTCGCCCGCGAGCACCAGCTCCGAGAGCGGCGTGCCCAGGTTGCCGCCGACGAAGACGCGCCGGTCCCGCCCCAGCAGCGCCCCGATGAGCGCGGTGGTGGTGCTCTTCCCATTCGTCCCGGTGACGGCGACCAGCGGCAGGCCGGGGAGCAGGCGGGCCGCGAGCTCCACCTCGCCCAGGACCGGCACCCCCTGGCGGCGCGCGGCCTGGATCTCGGGGAGCGCCAGGGGGACCCCCGGCGAGACCACCACCAGGTCGGCGTGGGCGAAGTCGGCGGCGTCGTGCCCGCCGAGCGCGTAACGGACCGCGCCCCCGAGCTGCTCCGTGGCGGCGGCCAGCTCCGTGGCGGCGCGCCGGTCCGTGACCGTCACCCGCGCGCCGCGGGCGGCGGCCACGCGGGCGGCGGCCACGCCGCTGCGCGCCAGCCCGACGACCAGCACGCGCAGCCCCCCGAGGCGGAGCGGGTCGGGCACGGGCGGTCTCACCGGAGCTTGAGGGACGCGAGCGCCACCAGCGCCAGCATGATGGCGATGATCCAGAAGCGCACGATGATCTTCGGCTCGGCCCATCCCTTGAGCTCGAAGTGGTGGTGGATGGGCGCCATCTTGAAGACGCGCCGGCCGGTGGTGCGGAAGCTCGCCACCTGGACGATGACGGAGACGGTCTCCGTGAGGAACACCCCGTGGAGGATCGCGCTCGCCACCTCGTTCTTGGTGAGGACCGCCAGCATGCCGAGCGCGCCCCCGAGGGCGAGCGATCCGACGTCGCCCATGAAGACCGACGCCGGGTAGGTGTTGTACCAGAGGAACCCGATCCCGGCGCCGATGACGGCGGAGCAGAAGACGCCCAGCTCGGCCGCGCCCGGGATGACGGGGATGCGCAGGTAGGTGGCGATGGAGAACCCGCCGATGGTGGTCCCCGCGACGTAGGCCAGGATGAGGAAGGTCGAGGCCGAGACGATGGTGGGGCCGATGGCGAGCCCGTCGAGGCCGTCCGTCAGGTTCACGGCGTGGCTCGTCCCCAGCACCACCAGGATCATGAACGGCAGGTAGAGCCAGCCCAGCGACGGATCGAAGTGCTGCGTCGACACGAAGGGAAGCGACAGGTGCAGGTCGAGGTAGCTGCCCACCCGGATCCACGGGAAGGAGGGCGCGAGGCGGAACTGCAGGTCGGAGAGGAAGAGGTAGTAGACGCCCAGCAGGACGAGCGTCTGCCCGAGCAGCTTCTTCTTGCCGGCCAGCCCCTTGGAGTTGCGCTTCGAGATCTTGAGGTAGTCGTCCCAGAAGCCGATGGCGCCGAAGGAGAGGGTCACCACCAGCGCCGCCCACACGTAGCGGTTGCGCAGGTTGGCGAAGAGCAGCGTCGAGACCGAGAGGCTGAAGAGGATGAGCGCGCCGCCCATCGATGGGGTGCCCGTCTTCCTGCGGTGCGACTCGGGCGTGTCCTCGCGGACGTTGGAGGCGCCGTACTGGATGGTGCGCATCCGCTCGATGAAGAGCGGCCCCAGCAGCAGCGCCAGCGCGAGCGCGGTGAACCCGGCCGCGACGATGCGGAAGCTGGGGTAGCGGAGGACGTTGAAGGGGGAGAACCGGCCCGCGAGCGGGAAGAGCAGGTGGTAGAGCATGCCGTCCCCCGCTACCCCAGCGCCTCGACCAGCCGCTCGAGCCGCACGCCGCGGCTGCCCTTCACGAGCAGCACGTCGCCGGGCGCGAGCCGCTCCCGCACGAAGGCGACCAGGGCGGGCAGCTCCTCGGTGTGGAAGACCTCGGGCGCGCCCGCCTCCCGCGCCGCGTCGGCCGCGTGGCGTGCCCGGGGCCCGAAGGCGGCGAGCACCGACACCCCGCGCGCCGCGTCGGCCCCCAGCCGGCGGTGCTCCGCCTCCTCCTCCGGCCCGAGCTCGAGCATGTCGCCCAGGACGGCCACCGCCCGCCGGCCGTCGCGGGCGAGGTCGCGCAGGGTGGCGAGCGCGGCGCGCATGGAGACCGGGTTGGCGTTGTAGCAGTCGTCGATCAGGGTGACGCCCGACGGGAGCTGCGCGACGCGGAGCCGCCGCCCGACCGGCCGCACCGCGCGCAGCCCCTCCGCGATCTCGCGGTCGCGGTAGCCGAGCGCCACCGCCGCCGCGGCGGCCGCCGCCGCGTTGACGGCGTTGTGCAGGCCCACGAGCGGCGCCGCGAGCTCCACCTCCCGCTGCCCGATGCCGAGGAGGAACCGCAGCCCCGCCGGGCCGTGCTCGAGGACGTCGAGGACCACCACGTCGCCCCGGCGGCCGCGCCCGACTGCGAAGGTGATCATGGCCCGCCCCGACGCCTGGGCCCGCGCCAGCATGAGGGGATCGTCCGCGTTCACCACGCACACGCCGTCGGCCGGCAGCCCGAAGTAGAGCTCCGCCTTGGCGTCGGCGACCGCCTCCACCGTGCCGAGCGTCTCCAGGTGCGCGGGGCCGGCGAAGGTGACGACGCCGATGGAGGGCTCGGCGATGGCGGCGAGCCGCGCGATCTCGCCGGGGTGGCTCATCCCCATCTCGACCACGGCGCGCGCGTGCACGGGGGAGAGGCCGAGCAGCGTGAGCGGCACCCCCACCTCGTTGTTGAGGTTACCCTCCGTCTTCAGCGCCGGCCCGCGCGTCCGCAGGATGGCGCCGATCATCTCGCGCGTGGTGGTCTTGCCGCTCGACCCGGTGACGCCGATCAGGGGGATGGGGAACCGGCGCCGGTGGAAGCGCGCCAGCGCGCCGAGGGCGGCCAGGGGGTCGCGCACGGCGAGGAGGGGCAGGGGCGGCGCGCCGCCCCCGGGAGCGGCCAC
>JAJYHA010000421.1 GCA_021784995.1 Myxococcales bacterium | reverse complement strand
CCCCGGCCGCCGCGCGCCCTGGCTGGGCGTCGCCCTCCTGCTCGCCGCGGCCTCGCCGGCCCGCGCCCAGTTCTGGACGCAGAAGGGGACCGCCCCGGCGGCGCCCTCCGGGGTGACCCCGAAGATCCTCGAGGACGTCCGCGTGGACGAGCAGCTCGGCGCCGTCCTCCCGGCGGACCTGGCCTTCACCGACTGGAACGGCCGCCCGGTCCGGCTGGGGAGCCTCTTCGGGCGCGGCCGCCCGGTGGTCCTGGCGCTCGTCTACTACGAGTGCCCGATGCTCTGCGGGCTGGTCCAGTCGGGGATGGCGCGCGCCATGCGCGAGAGCGGCCTCGTGCCCGGCAAGGACTTCACCGCCGCCTCCATCTCCTTCGATCCCCGCGAGCGCCCGGCCCTGGCGAGGGAGCGGCGGCGCGGGTACCTCCAGTCGCTCGGCCTCGACGAGTCCTCGGACGCCTGGGCCTTCTGGGTCGACCGCGACGGCGACGCCCGGCGGCTGGCCGACGCCGTCGGCTTCCACTACGCGCAGGACCCGGTCTCCGGCGAGTGGGCCCACCTCGCCGCCATCTACGTCCTCACCCCGGACGGCAAGGTCTCCCGGTACCTGTACGGCGTCGAGTTCCCGCCGAAGGACCTCCGGCTGGCGATCGTCGAGGCGGGGGGCGGGCGGATCGGCACCAGCTTCGACCGGCTGATCCTCACCTGCTACCGGTACGACCCCGCGACGCGCCGGTACCTCCCGTTCGCCTTCGGCCTGCTCCGGCTGGGTGGGGGGCTCGTGCTCCTCGCCCTCGGCCTGCTCGTCGCGGCGCTCGTGTGGCGGGAGCGCCGGAGGGCGCGGCTCGCGAGGACGGCCCCGTGAGCGACCTCCTCCGCAGGCTGCTCTTCCTCCCGCCGGCGGCGTCGCAGCACGCCCGCGACGTGGACTCGCTCCACTTCTTCGTGGTCATCACCACGATGCTCGCCGGGCTGGCGATCTTCGGCACCGCGCTGGCCTTCATGATCCGGTACCGGCGGCGGGGGGAGGACGACCGCACCCCCGAGATCCAGCCGCGCCACTGGCACGAGGCCCTCTTCATCGGGGTGCCCCTCGCCTTCTTCCTCGTCTGGTTCGCCATCGGGTATCCCCAGTTCGTCGAGTCGACCCGGGCGCCGCCCGGCGCCATGGACGTCTTCGTCATGGGGAAGCAGTGGATGTGGAAGTTCGCCTACCCCGGCGGGCCGTCCTCGCTCGACGAGCTCCGGGTCCCGGCGGGGCGCCCCGTCCGCCTCCTCATCACCTCCCGGGACGTGATCCACAGCTTCTTCGTGCCCGACCTGCGGCTGAAGCAGGACGCGCTGCCCGGCCGCTACACCGAGACCTGGTTCCAGGCCGACGCGCCCGGGCGCCACCAGATCTTCTGCGCCGAGTACTGCGGCCTCTCCCACTCCGGGATGCTGGCCGAGCTGGTGGTGATGAAGCCGGAGGAGTTCGACGCCTGGATCGCGCTGCAGCGCCGCGGCCTGGCGCGGGCGCAGGACGCCGCGGCGGTGCCGGGGGACCTCCTCGCCGCCGGGTCCTCCCTGGTCGAGCAGGGCCGGAACGTGGCGGCGGTCCAGGGCTGCCTCAAGTGCCACTCGATCGACGGCTCGCGCCACATCGGGCCGACCTGGCGCGACCTCTACCGGCGGCGGGAGCGGCTCTCGACCGGGGCGGTGGTGACGGCCGACGAGGCCTACCTCACCCGGTCGATGATGGATCCGGCCGCCGAGATCGTGGACGGCTACCAGAACGTCATGCCGACCTACCAGGGGAAGCTGACCCCGCCCGAGGTGGCGGCGGTCGTCGAGTTCATCAAGTCGCTCAAGACCCCGGCGGTCCGTGCCGGGCCATCGGAGGGCCCGGTCTATGAGTCCACTCCCGGCAGGTGACCCGCCCGTGTACGCGGCGCGCAACTACCTGAACACCCCGGCCACCGGCCTGCGATCCTGGCTCACCACGCTGGATCACAAGCGGATCGGGGTGATGTTCCTCGTCGCCACCCTGGTCGCCTTCGCGCTCGGCGGGGTCTTCGCGCTCCTCATCCGGATCGAGCTGCTGACCCCGGGCCCGACGATCATGGACGCGATGACCTACAACCGGATCTTCACCCTGCACGGCGTGGTGATGATCTTCCTCTTCATGATCCCGGCCATCCCCAGCGGGTTCGGGAACTTCCTGCTGCCGATCATGCTCGGCGCCCGCGACGTCGCCTTCCCTCGCCTGAACCTCCTCAGCTTCTACCTCTACCTCGCGGGGGCGGCGATCGCGCTCTGGGGGATGATCCACGGCGGCGCCGACACCGGCTGGACGTTCTACACGCCGTACTCCACCACCACGACCACCAAGGTCGTCCCCATCCTGCTCGGGGCGTTCGTCGTCGGCTTCTCGTCGATCCTCACCGGGCTCAACTTCATCGTCACCACCCACACCCTGCGGGCGCCCGGGATCACCTGGTCGAAGCTGCCGCTCTTCGTCTGGTCGATCTACGCCACCAGCGTCATCCAGATCCTGGCGACGCCGGTCCTGGGCATGACCCTCCTCCTGGTCGCGATCGAGCACGCCTTCGGCTGGGGGATCTTCGATCCCGCCCGCGGCGGGGACCCGGTCCTCTTCCAGCACTTCTTCTGGTTCTACTCGCACCCGGCGGTCTACATCATGATCCTGCCGGCCATGGCGGTGATGAGCGAGGTGGTCTGCGCCTTCTCCCGGAAGAACATCTTCGGCTACAAGGCGGTCGCCTACAGCTCCCTGGGCATCGCCTTCGTCGGCTTCTTCACCTGGGGGCACCACCTCTTCACCTCGGGGCAGTCGCCCTACGACGCCGGGGTCTTCGGCGTACTCACCATGTTCGTGGGCATCTTCACCGCCATCAAGATCTTCAACTGGGTGGCGACCCTGTACCGCGGGTCGATCAGCTTCAAGACCCCCTTCCTCTACTTCCTCGGCTTCCTCTTCTTCCTCTTCTTCGGCGGCATGACCGGCGTGGCGCTCGCCACCGTCTCCCTCGACGTCCACTGGCAGGACACCTACTTCGTCGTCGCCCACTTCCACTTCATCATGGTCGGCTCGACGATCATGGCCTTCCTGGCCGCCCTCCACTACTGGTGGCCGAAGCTGACCGGGCGGCTCTACAGCGAGCGCTGGGGGCTCGTCGGGGCGGTGCTGATCATCTCCGGCTTCGTCTTCACCTTCCTCCCCCAGTTCCTCCTCGGCAACGAGGGGATGCCGCGCCGCTACTTCGCCTACCCGGCCCGGTACCAGGCGCTCAACGTCGCCTCCTCCGCCGGCGCCTCGGTGCTGGCGATCGGCTTCAGCGTGGTCCTGGTCTACCTGCTCGTGGCCCTGCGCCACGGCCCCGTCGCCGGGTCGAACCCGTGGGGCTCGCGCGGGTACGAGTGGGAGACCAGCTCGCCGCCCCCGCTCGAGAACTTCGAGGTGGTGCCGGCCTTCGAGCGCGGGCCGCACGAGTACCACGACCTGCCGGCGGCGGCGCCCGGCGCCGGCGAGGGGCGCCATGCATAGCGCGGTCGCCCATCACTTCGAGAGCCTGGAGAAGCAGGCGGAGGCCCAGCGGCTGGGGATGTGGCTCTTCCTGGCCACGGAGATCCTGCTCTTCACCGCGCTCTTCGCCGCCTACGGCGTCTACCGCTTCCTCTACACGGCCGCCTTCTCGGAGGCGAGCCGCGGCCTCGAGACCTGGCTCGGCGGGGTGAACACCCTGATCCTGGTCACCAGCTCCTTCACCGTGGCCATGGGGCTCGACGCCGCCACGCGCGGCCGGACGCGCCGGACCGCCGGCCTGCTCGGCCTCTCGATCCTGCTCGGGGCGGTCTTCCTCGCCCTCAAGGCCTTCGAGTACCACCACCACTTCGCGCACGGCGAGCTCCCCGGCCGGTACTACACCGGCCCCATCGCCGGCTCGGGCGGCGCGCTCTTCTTCACCCTCTACTTCCTCATCACCGGGCTGCACGCGATCCACGTGCTGATCGGCATGACGGTGCTGGCGGTGGTGGCCGTCCGGTGCTGGCGCGGGGCCTACGACGCCGAGTACCACGTGCCGGTCGAGCTGGCCGGGCTCTACTGGCACCTCGTCGACCTGATCTGGATCTTCGTCTTCCCGCTCGTCTACCTCATCTGAGCCAGGAGCCCGCGATGACCGCGCACGCCGGCGACGCCGCCGTCCCCGCCCCCCCGCACTCGCACCGGGGCCGGTACCTCGCGGTCTGGATCGCGCTCCTCCTCCTCACCGGCCTCACCTGGGGGCTCTCCCGCGGCCACGTCCCGGGGTTCGCGGGGGTGGCGATCGCCCTCGGCATCGCGATCGTGAAGGGCACGCTCGTCGCCCTCTTCTTCATGCACCTGTGGGATCGCCCGGGGCCGAGCCGGCTCGTCCTCCTCTCGTCGCTCGTCTTCGTCGCCCTCCTCATCGGGCTCACCCTCCTCGACGTCTCGACGCGCTCCCCGCTGGCGCTCCCGCCCGACGCCGACACGGCTCCGGAGGCGCTGCGGCGGACGATCCTGGAGGAGGAGGCGGCCGGCCGCCGGTCGCCGCCCGAGCGCCTTCCCCGCGCCACGCCTTGACGGGGGGACCGCGCCGGGGCCCCCGGGGGCAAGGGCTGCGCCGCAGCCCGCCATCGCGCAAACCCTGCATGATCGCTTGGCGCGGTGCGCTGGAACCGTGGCGATCGCGGCGGTATGCCACTTGCTTGGCAGCGAAGGGATCATGCAACGCGACCGCGTCCTCGTCATCGAAGGAGACCGCGAGCTGGGGGCGAGGCTCAGGGCCGCGCTGGGGGAGCACGACTTCGACGCGGTCGAGACCGCGACCTGCGACGGCGCCCTGGCCCTGCTGCCCAGCCTCCGCCCGGCGGTGGTGCTGGTCGACGCCGCGCTCGCCGGCTGCGACGGCCCCTCCTTCTCGGCCCGGCTCCACGAGCTGGGCAGCGACGCGGCCATGGTCGTCTCGGTGGCCGCCGACCGACTCGGCGACGCGGTCGCGGCGCTGCGCGCCGGGGCCGACGGGTACCTCCTCCGGCCGCTCGAGCCGGCCCACGCCGGGCTCGCCCTCCTCAAGGCGGCCGAGACTCGCCGGCTGCGGCTCGACGGGGCGCGCCTGCGCGAGCGGGTCCGCGGCCGGCTCGCCCTCGTCGGGACGTCCCCCGATCTCCTCTCCGCCTTCGAGGTGGTCCGGCGGGTGGCGCCGACCAAGGCGACCGTCCTGATCCAGGGCGAGGCCGGGGCGGGCAAGGAGCACGTCGCCCAGGTCATCCACGAGCTGTCGCCGCGGCGCGAGCGGCCCTTCGCGCGGGTCAACTGCGCCTCGCTCTCCGAGTTCCTCCTCGAGAGCGAGCTCTTCGGCCACGAGCGGGGGGCCTTCGAGGGGGCCGACGGCCGGCGGATCGGGCGGCTGGAGCAGGCGGAGCGGGGCACCCTCTACCTCCACGAGATCGGCCGGATGCCCCCGGCGGTCCAGGTGAAGCTCCTCCGGGTCCTGCAGGAGGGGACGATCGAGCGCGTGGGCGGGCGGGAGGCCATCCCCGTCGACGTCCGGGTGGTGGCCGGCTCCCAGGTCGATCTGGCCGAGGAGGTCCGCGCCGGACGCTTCCGGGACGATCTCTACTACCGGCTCAACGTGGTGGCGGTCGCGCTGCCGCCGCTCCGGGCGCGCACCGCCGACATCCCGGCGCTCGTCTCGCACTTCATGGCGGAGCAGGCGCGGGCGACCGGCAAGGTCGTCTCCGGGATCAGCCCGGGGGTCCTCTCCGCGCTCTTCGCCTACGGCTGGCCGGGCAACGTGCGGGAGCTGGCGGCCGAGGTGGAGCGGGCGGTCGCGCGCTGCCAGGGGACCGAGATCGTCGCCGCCGACCTGTCGCCGGCGCTCCAGGGGGCGCGCGGCGAGGGCGGCGCGGGGATCGGCCTCATCCCGGGCGCCACCCTCTTCGAGATCGAGCGGGAGGCGATCCTGAGGACCCTCGACCAGGTCGAGGGCTCGCCGGCGCGCGCGGCCGAGATCCTCGGGGTC
>JAJYHA010000148.1 GCA_021784995.1 Myxococcales bacterium | reverse complement strand
ATCCGGTCGCGGAGCTGCGCCGCCTTCTCGAACTCCAGCGCGTCGGCCGCCCGCCGCATCTCGCGCTCCAGCTCCTCCACGATGCGCGGGATCTGCTCGGGCTGGTACTCGGCCCCCTCGGCGGCCATCGGCACCGTCACGTAGTCGGCCTCGTACACGGCCATCCCCAGGTCGCCGATGTTGCGCTTCACCGACTGCGGCGTGATGCCGTGCTCCTCGTTGTAGCGGCGCTGGAGCGCGCGGCGGCGGTCCGTCTCGTCGAGCGCGCGCCGCATCGAGCGGGTGACGGCGTCGGCGTAGAGGATCACGCGCCCGTTCACGTTGCGGGCGGCGCGCCCGATGGTCTGGACGAGCGACACCTCGCTGCGGAGGAACCCCTCCTTGTCGGCGTCGAGCACCGCCACCAGCGACACCTCCGGGATGTCGAGCCCCTCCCGCAGCAGGTTGATGCCGACGAGCACGTCGAACTCCCCGCGCCGGAGGTCGCGGATGAGGACGCTGCGCTCGAGGGTCGTGATGTCGGAGTGCAGGTAGCGGCACCGGACGCCCACGTCGGTGTAGTACTCGGTGAGGTCCTCGGCCATGCGCTTGGTGAGCGTGGTCACCAGCACCCGCTCGCCCGCCTGCGCCCGCTTGCGGATCTCCGCCAGCAGGTCGTCCACCTGCGACCCGACCGGCCGCACCTCGACCTCGGGATCGATGAGGCCGGTGGGGCGGATGATCTGCTCCACCACCACCCCGCCGGCGCGCTCCAGCTCGTAGGCGGCGGGCGTCGCCGACACGTGGATGGCCTGCCGTACGACGCGCTCGAACTCCTCGAACTTGAGGGGGCGGTTGTCGAGCGCCGAGGGGAGCCGGAAGCCGTACTCGACCAGCGTCTCCTTGCGCGAGCGGTCGCCCCGGTACATGGCGCCGATCTGCGGGATGGTCTGGTGCGACTCGTCGATGACCAGCAGGAAGTCCTTCGGGAAGTAGTCGATGAGGCAGGGCGGCGGGTCGCCCGCCCTCCGCCCCGAGAGCCAGCGCGAGTAGTTCTCGATCCCGGAGCAGAAGCCCATCTGCTCGAGCATCTCCAGGTCGAACATCGTCCGCTGCTCGAGCCGCTGCGCCTCCACCAGCTTGTTCTGCGCCTTCAGCTGCGCGAGCCGCCCCCGCAGCTCGTCGCGGATGCCTTCGATGGCACGGCGCCTCGTCTCGGGCGCCGACACGTAGTGGCTGTTGGGGAAGATGGCCACCTTGTCCAGCTCCGCCAGCGCGACGCCGCGCAGCGGGTCGAACTCCTGCACGCGCTCCACCACGTCGCCGAAGAACTCGATGCGGACCGCGCGCGCCTCCTCGTAGGGTGGGAAGACCTCGATGGTGTCACCCCGGACACGGAACGTCCCGCGGTGGAAGTCCGTGTCGTTGCGCTCGTACTGGATGTCGACGAGCGAGCGCAGGAACCGATCGCGCAGGAACTCCTGGCCACGCTCCACCTGCTGCAGGAGCCCGAAGTAGGCCTCGGCCGTTCCCAGGCCGTAGATGCAGGAGACGGAGGCCACGATGAGCACGTCGTTCCGGGTGAGGAGCGCGTGCGTCGCCGCGTGCCGCATCCGGTCGATCTCGTCGTTGATGGACGAGTCCTTCTCGATGTACGTGTCCGTCGAGGGGACGTACGCCTCCGGCTGGTAGTAGTCGTAGTAGCTGACGAAGTAGTGGACGGCGGCGTCCGGGAAGAGCTCCTTGAACTCGCCGTAGAGCTGCGCGGCCAGCGTCTTGTTGTGGGCGATGACGAGCGTGGGGCGCTTCACCTCCGCCACCACGTTGGCGACGGTGAAGGTCTTCCCCGAGCCGGTGACGCCGAGCAGGACCTGGTCGCGGTCGCCGCGCCGGAGCCCCTCCGTCAGCTCGCGGATGGCACGCGGCTGGTCGCCGGTGGGCTGGTACGCGCTCGTGAGCTGGAAGGACACGCGCCGATCCTAACGCTCCGGCGCCGCCCCCGCCGGGTCCGGCCTCACTCCACCTTCCAGGTCGTTCCCTGGGCCCCGTCCATGAGGGCGACGCCCTGCGCAGCCAGCTCGTCGCGGATCGCGTCCGAGCGCGCCCAGTCCTTCGCCTTGCGCGCCTCGGCCCGCTCCTCGATCCGGCGCGCCACCAGCGCCTGGTCGATGCCACGGCGCGCGGCGGCGCGGTCGCGCAGCGCGAGCAGCGCCTGCGCGGGCGGGCGCTGCAGGATGCCCAGCTCGCGCCCGACGCAGCGGGCCTCGCGCGCGAAGGCGGCCAGCGCCTCCCGATCCTCGGGCGTCCGCTTCCCCTTGCGGTCGGCGCGGGCGTTGGCCGCCGTGAAGGCGTCTGCCAGGATGCCCAGCACGGCGGCGGTGTTGAAGTCGTCGTCGAGCGCAGCGCGGCAGCGCTCGACCAGGTCGGCGCCGCCCGGCTCGGCCGCCGCCGCCGCCGCCGGCGCCCCGCCGGCGGAGAGCCGATCCGCCTTCTCCAGGGTCTCGTAGAGGTAGACGAGCCGCCTCTCGGCCTCCACCAGCACGGCGTCGCTGTAGTTGATGGGGTTCCGGTACTGCGTCCCGAGCAGGAAGGCGCGGATCGCCTCGGCGTCGAACTTCGCCAGCACGTCGCGGATGGTGAAGAAGTTGCCGAGCGACTTCGACATCTTCTCGCTGTCGATCTCGACGAAGCCGTGGTGCATCCAGTGGCGCGCGAAGCCCTCGGCGCGCAGGTCGTCCGAGAGGGCGGCCACCGACTGCGCGATCTCGTTGGGGTGGTGAGGGAAGACGAGGTCCTTGCCGCCGCCGTGGAGGTCGATGGGCGTGCCCAGGTGCGCCTCGCTCATGGCCGAGCACTCGATGTGCCACCCCGGCCGGCCGCGCCCCCAGGGCGAGTCCCAGGCCGGCTCGCCCGGCTTGGCCGCCTTCCAGAGCGCGAAGTCGAGCGGGTCGCGCTTCGCCTCCCCCGGCTCGACGCGCGCGCCGGCCTGCAGGTCGTCCAGGTTGCGCTTCGCGAGGCGGCCGTACTCGGGGAACTTGCGCACCGCGTAGTAGACGTCACCGTTGCCGGGGGCGTAGGCGAAGCCCCGCGCCACCAGCCGCTCGACGAGCGCCACGATCTGCGGGATGTGCGTGGAGACGCGCGGCGCCACGTCGGGCGGCAGGTTCCCGAGCGCCGCCATGTCCTCGTCGAAGGCGCGCGCGAAGCGGTCCGCCAGCGCGACCGGATCCTCGCCCTGCTCGTTCGCCCGCCGGATGATCTTGTCGTCCACGTCGGTGAAGTTCCGGACGTAGCGCACCTCGTACCCGCGCGCGCGCAGGTGGCGCACCACCACGTCCCAGATCACGTAGCTGCGCGCGTGGCCGATGTGCGCATGGTCGTAGACGGTCGGGCCGCAGGCGTAGAAGCGGACCGTTCCCGGCCGGGCCGGGACGAGCTCACGCTTGGCGCCCGCGAGGGTGTCGAGGATCTGGATGGCCATCCCGCGGGTCTCCCGGTCAGCGCGCGGCGCGCACGAGCAGCGCCACGGCGTGGGCGGCGATGCCCTCGGCGCGCCCGACGAAGCCGAGCCCCTCGCCGGTGGTGGCCTTCACGTTCACCTGGGCGGGCGCGACGCCGAGCGCCTCCGCCAGGCGGGATCGCATCTCGGCGGCACGGGGCGCGATCTTCGGCCGCCGCGCCGCCAGCGTCACGTCGCAGTTGGCGAGGCGCCACCCCTCCGCCGCCGCCTTCCTCGCCACGTCGCGCAGCAGCTCCAGCGAGGCGATCCCCTTCCAGCGCGGGTCGGTGTCCGGGAAGTGGCGACCGATGTCGCCCAGACCGGCCGCCCCCAGCACCGCGTCGCAGATGGCGTGGGCGCAGATGTCGGCGTCGGAGTGGCCGAGGAGGCCGTCCCCCTCGAACTCGACGCCGCCCAGCACCAGCCTGCGCCCGGCCGCGAAGGCGTGGACGTCGTACCCGACCCCCACGGCGAAGGGCGCCTCCAGGCGGCCGCGCGCGCGGAGCAGGTCGTCGGCGCTGGTGATCTTGAAGTTGTCCGGCTCGCCCGGGACGAGGGCGACGCGGCCCCCCATCCGCTCCACCAGGGCGCACTCGTCGGTGGCGTCCGAGGCGGACGGGCCGGCCGCCTCGAAGGCGCGGCGCAGGACCTCGCTCCGGAAGCCCTGCGGGGTCTGCGCGAGCCAGATCGTGCGGCGGTCGATCGTCTCGGCGACCAACGCACGCCCGGCGGCGGGTGGCGCCTCCTCCGCCGGGCAGGGCTCCGTGACCCGGTCGCTCCGCTTCACCGTGTCGGTGGAGCGGACCGCCGCCAGCGCGGCCCCCTCCTGCGCCGCCGCCAGCGCGACGCGGCGCGCCAGCTCCGGGCTGGCGAAGGGGCGGGCCGCGTCGTGGACGAGGACGACGGCGCAGCCGTCGAGCGCCGCCAGCCCGTTCCGGACCGAGTCGGCGCGGGCGGCCCCGCCCGCCACCACGCGCAGCGGCTTCGTGAGCTCGCGCAGGTCGTCGGCGGCCCGCGACTCGTCACCGGGCGGCACCACGGCCACGAGCTGGTCCACGACCTCGCAGGCCGCGAGCGAGCGCGCGCTCCGGCGCAGGACCGTCTCCCCCGCCAGCCGCTCCCACTGCTTGCGGACCCCCGCGCGCGTCCCCGAACCGCCCGCCGCGAGGATGGCGCCCACCCGTTCGCCACCGATCATCGACCCCTCCCGGGGACGGCACGGGACGTGCTCGTCGTCCGGCACGTGCCGTCGCCCACCGCACTCACCGCCGGCAGCGCCGGCAGGACGGACGACCGCCGCGCGAACCGTGGTCCGCGCGGCGGCCAGTGCTGCGTCCGGAACCGCGGCGTCGCGCCCCGGCTCCGGCGCGGAGCCTCAGCAGTTGAAGATCTTCTTCAGGTCCGTCTCGACGTCCTGCTCGTCGCAGTCCTTCGCGATGGCCAGCTCCTTGATGAGCAGCGAGCGCGCCGTATCGAGCATCTTCCGCTCGCCGAAGGAGAGGTCCTTGTCGGAGCGCAGCAGGTAGAGGTCGCGGAGGACCTCGGCGATCTCGAACACGGACCCGGTCTTGATCTTGTCCATGTACTCGCGATAACGCCGGTTCCACGTGGTGGAGTCTACCGAGACCTCCTTCTCGCGCAGGATGCTGTAGACGCGCCGGACATCCTTCTCGCCGATGATCTCGCGCAGGCCGACCGAGCCGACCTTGTTCATCGGGATCATGATCTTCATCCCGTTGTCCAGGATGCGGAGCACGTAGAAGGACTGCCGCTGGCCGGCGACCTCCTTGTGCTCGATGCCCATGACCTCGCCTACCCCCTGTCCGGGATAGACGGCCTTGTCTCCAACCTTGAAATTGTGGCCGAGTGGGTTAGTCTGCGTCGCAGCCATCAGGTCCTCCGACCCTCGCCTGTAGTGGCTGAACCCGGATCCCCGCCTCTTTCGGGGGGAGCGGGCAGGGTGCCGAGTCGCGGGACCCTACCACAGGTTGACGGTCGAGTCAATGGGCTGCGAGCCCATGGGCTCCCAATTCCTCGACAATTCGTCAACCCTCCCGGGGCGCCGCATTGACCCGCCGGCCGCTCGTTCCACTCGCGCTCGGGCTGGCCCTCGGCATCGCGCTCCCGGGTGACCGGGCGCCCCTCCCGCTGGCCGCCCTCGGACCCCTCGTCGCCCTCTCCCCGGCGCTGGCGCCCGCAGGCTTCGCGCTCGCGGGCTGGGCCGCCACCTCCTGGACGCGACCGCGCCGCGCGCCCGGAGAGCTCCCGGGAGGCTCGTCAGCCCCGGGCGAAGCGCACCCTCTCACGGCCGCCGGCGTCCCGACGGGCGCCGTGGGCAGGACGTCTCCCACCCGGCTCGGGGGCCGGGTGGAGTCGGTCCCGGACCGCCTCGGCGACCGGGCTCGCTTCCTGCTCCGTACGGCGAATGGCGAGCTCCTCTCGGTGGTGGCGCGACAGCTCCCCTGGCCGATCGCGCGCGGCGACGACCTGCGGCTCGAGGCGTGGCTCCGCCAGCCGGAGGGACCGCGGAACCCGGGCGGTCGCGACCGCGCCGCGGAGCTGGCGGCGCGCGGCGTCGCGCTCGAGGCCGTCGCC
>JAJYHA010000385.1 GCA_021784995.1 Myxococcales bacterium | reverse complement strand
CCGCGGATCACGGCGCGCGCTCCCCCGGGCCGCGCGCCGCCCGCCGCCCTCGCGGCCACCGCGCCGTTCCGCTTCGTGGCATGGGGGGACACCAAGATCGGCCCCCGGGAGAGCGCTGGGCGAACCCTGGCGGCCATCGCGGCCGAGGCGCGCCGCCTCCGGCCCGCCCCGGCCTTCACCCTCTACCTGGGCGACCTCGAGCAGGTCGGCTTCGCCGCGCCGGAGCAGGCCGACGCGTGGCGCTCGCGCCTGGACGGCGCCGCCGGCGAGGAGACCTCCGGCGTGACCTTCGCGACTCGCGGGAACCACGACGACATCGATCCCGGGAGCGCCGTTCGCTGGCAGCGCTACTTCGACTTCGCCGCGGTCGCGCGGCGCGTGGGCGCCACCCATTACGCGGCGCTCACGCCGCAGCTCACCTACTCGTTCGACTACGGCAACGCGCACTTCGTCTCCCTCGACGTCCCGGGCGACTTCCCATCCCACGCGACGCCGGACGAGCTGCGCTGGCTCGAGGAGGACCTCGCCGCCGCCGAGGCGCGGGGGCAGGTCCACGCCTTCCTCTTCTGGCACGGGCCGATCTACAGCGCGAGCCGGTCGCACCCCCTCGACAACCTCCACCCGGAGCCGGCCATCCTGCAGCTCCTCGCCATCGCCGGGCGCCACCCCATCGTCTCGGCGGTCCTGAGCGGCCACGAGCACCTGCTGGCCCACGCGCACATCGGCCCGTCCGCCTTCCCGACCGTCGCCGTGCCGCACGAGTTCGAGGAGTTCATCGTGGGCACCGCCGGCGCGGAGTTCCACGAGCCCGCCCCGGGCCGCGCCGCCACCGTCCTCGCTCACGCCGCGGGCTTCGCCTGCTTCGACGTGGAGGGGCGCTCCTTCACCGTCACCTGGCAGGTGGAGGGCCGGGAGGGGCCGCAGGGCACCTTCCGCTTCACGAAGCCCTGAACCGGCGCCGCGGCGCGAGCAGGCGGCGCCGGGGTGGAGCCGTCAACGCACGATGCGCCGCTCCGCGCGCGGCAGCGCCATCCGTGACGGGAACGCGCGGAGGCGCGCCGGGATGGCGTCGCCCACCGGCCCCCCCTCCCCCTCGAGGCCCTCGTACTCCGGGTCCCACGGCAGGTAGGCCGTGACGCCCCCGGCGTCGCGCCGCAGCCTGGGGACGATGGGGACGATGGGGCGTCCCGCCTCCGCCGCCAGGAGCGCGGCCACGCTCCCGTGCGCCGCCAGGCTCGCGGCCGCCTCGGCCAGCGTGATCACGGTCGGGCCGGCCAGGACGAGGTCGCCGCGCTCGTACGCCGCGAGCGCGTCGGCGGGGCGCATCCACGCGTGTCCCGTGGACTCGGTCGCGTCCGGCACCACCTCGTGGTCGCCGTCGAGGGCCGCCGCGAAGAAGCGCGCGTCGAAGCGGATCCGCTCCAGGGAGGGCGTGACCCAGTGCGCCCACGGGACGAGGCCCGGATCGAGGCGCAGCCCCTCGCGCCGCAGCACCTCGGAGAACGCCGCGGGGCGGGCGGCGATCTCCACCCGCTCGTCGCGGACGCGCGCCACCTCCGCGGCCGGGAAGGGCGCGCCGTCGGGGCGTCGCGCCAGGAGCACGCCCGCCTCCTCGAAGGTCTCGCGGCAGGCGGCCACGTACAGGCCGCTCGCCTCCCGCGAGCTGCACGGCCGCTGCGAGCCGGCGGCCCAGGCCTCGCACCGCTGCCGCGCCGCCGCGGGGACGCTCGCCAGGGCCTCGTCCGCGGTGTCGGACGGCTCGAGCTTCCCCCCCGGGAAGACCCAGACGCCCCCCATGAACGCGATGGCGCCGTGGCGCCGGACGAGGAGCGTCTCGGGGCCGCCGGGGGCCTCCCGGAGGAGCATGATGGTCGCGGCGAGCCGCGCGGTGACGGGGGGCTGGATGGCGGCGGTCATGGCTCTCGTGCGCGCGCGGGAGGATCTGACGGGAGCGGCCGGCTGCGTTCCGGTGCCCGCGGCGGCTGCGTCGCGGGTAGCGCGCCACCGAGGGCGCACTGTACCGGATCCCGTCGCGCACGGCCCCCACCCGGTCCCGTCTCACCGACGGATGGGTGTGCGGCACCGAAGGGACGTTGCCGGCCTTCGAGGCTCGCCTCCAGGTCACCGTAACGACGAGGAGCTTCGGGTGGCAGGGTTCTCGCAACGACCGTAGACATCCGGAGAGGCCAGGCGGCGGGCTGCTCGCGGCCGGCGACCTCGCGGTCACGGGAGCCCCATGCACGACGACCAGCTGTATCGACAGATCATCGACGGCAGCCCGGACGCCATCGTCCTCGGCGACCGCGAGGGCATCATTCGCCTCTGGAATGCCGGCGCGGAGGCCATCTTCGGCTACCCGGCGAGCGAGGCGGTCGGCCGCTCCATGGACATCATCATCCCGGAGCGCCTGCGGGGGCGGCACTGGGACGGCTACCGCAAGGTGATGGTCACCGGCGTCAGTCGTTACGGGAGCGGCGACCTGCTGGCGGTCCCGGCCGTCACCCGGGACGGCAGGACCATCTCCATCGAGTTCACGATCCAGATGCTGAAGGACGCCTCCGGAGCCCTCCTGGGCCCGGTCGCGGTGATCCGCGACGTGACCCGCCGCTTCCAGCGTGAGCGTGAGATGGCGCGGCGTCTGAAGGACCTCGAGGCGGAGCTCGCCGGGCGAGGGGGGCGCGCGGGCTGATCCGCGAGGCGGCGGCCGGACGGGCCGGACGCCGCGCCTGCGAGGGGAGGTGACCGAGGGGCGAGCTCGTGGGCCCGCCTCTCGGTCGAGACATGGGCGCGGCTGGTGTCGAACCAGCAACCTCCTGCGTGTCAAGCAGGCGTTCTACCGCTGAACTACGCGCCCTTCCGATGCTTCCGACGGCCTTCGCCGCACCGGACCGGCCGGTTTGTACCCGCGCCCCCCGGGAGTGTCAACGGCGACGTCCGCGCGAGGATGCGCCGTCGCCGCTCACGCCGGCCGGGAGGCCGCGGGAGACGCCGGTCCACCCGGCGCCCGCCTCGCCGTCCGGACGAAGAAGAGGAAGTACTGCACGAAGCTGACCGCGACGCACTCGGCCGCGACGAGACCCAGGGCCGCCACGTAGGGCGCGACCTGCGCGAGCGGCCACCGGAGGAGTTCCCAGGTCAGGGAGAGCACCACCGTGGCAGCCAGCGAGAAGGTGGCGTACTTACCGATCCGGGTCGGGGCGATCGGGAAGGGCCGGTGGAGGGTTCGCAGCGCGGCGGCGCCCAGGAGCTGCGCCAGGTCGCGTGCGACCACGAAGATGGGCAGCCAGAGCGGGAGCCGTCCGCGCTCCCACAGGGCGAAGAGCGCGCACGCGGCGAGGAACTTGTCGGCGAGCGGGTCCAGGAACGCGCCGAGGCGGGAGTGCTGCGAGAGGACCCGCGCCGCGAGACCGTCGAGGAGGTCGGTGGCCGCCGCGGCCGCGAACGCGGCCAGGGCGCGGACGGTGTCGCCGCGCGCGTAGAGCACCAGGAACACGGGCGCGAGCACCAGGCGCAGGGCCGTGAGACCGTTCGGGAGCGTGACGATGCGTGGCACCACCGCCACTGCAGCGCGTCGCCGGGCGCCTGCCAAGCGCCGAAGCGCTCCTACCCTCCTGGGCCGCCACGCGCCGCGGCCCGCTCCTCGTCGCGCCTACCCCCGATGTGGTCCCGCCGCGTCCGAGGTGCCCGTCGGCCGCCTCACCCGCCGCCCTCGGGCGACCCCGGACCCCGACGCCCCCCGACCACGGCTGGAGAGCGCGCCAGGACCTCCTCGATGGCGCGCACGACGCGGGGCCCGTCCTCGACGAGCTCCCCTTCCGCGAAGCTCAGGACGCGGATCCCGGACGCGGCCAGGTAGCGCGTCCGGACCTGGTCGTGGAAGGCGGCGTCACCGGCGAGCCGCGGCGTCGCGATCTCCACCGCCAGCCGGTGCTCCGGGCAGTAGACGTCGAGCCAGTACGGCCCCACCCCGTGGCCCCGGCGGAAGCGGACCCGGCCGCCGCCGACGGTTCGCACCAGCGCCAGGAGCGCCCGCTCCGCCTGGGGCGAGGGGCGCGGCTTGCGGCGGAACTCCAGCGCCGAGAGTCGCTCGTCCACCAGGTGAGCATCGCCCAGGGGTCTGACGACCCGGACCTCCAGACCTCCAGACCTCTGCGCCGGCGGCCGTGGCGGGGCGCAGGCGCGCCCCGGCCCCGCGCCCGAGCTACCCACGCCAGCCGTCCCGAAGCCGGCGCAGGGCCACGAAGGCCTCGCGCGCGTCGGCGCACGGGATCCCGCGGCGCCGCAGCTCGGGGACGAGCTGGCCTGCCCGCAGGAAGGGGTTCATCGCACGCTCCTCGGCGAGCGTGGTGGCGCGCGGCTCCTCGCCGCGCCGGTGGGCCTCGCGGACCGCCTCGAGCCGAGCCAGGGCGGCGGCGTTGGTGGGGTCCAGATCGAGCGCGAAGGGCAGGTTGGCCTCCGCGTAGTCATGGCCCGGGTGCACCACGATCGCCCCGTCGAGCGCCGGGAGGAGCGACAGGACGCTGTCGGCGAGGAGCCGCGGGTCGCCGCCGTGGCGGCAATTTCCGGCCCCGCCCCAGAACAGCGTGTCGCCCGTGAGCAGGCGCCCCTGCCAGGCGTAGGCCACGGAGCCTGGCGTGTGGCCCGGGACCTCGTACACCTCGAGGCGGAGCGCGCCCAGGTCGAGCCGGGAGCTGCCCGCCAGGTCGACGTCGGGGCGGTGCCAGGCTGCGTCACGGCCGCTTCCGTACACCTCGGCCCCGAGGCGGCGGGCCACCTCCGCCGTGCCCCCCGTGTGGTCGGGGTGCCCGTGCGTGTGCAGGACGAAGCGTGGACGGACGTGGTGGGCCTCCGCCAGCGCGAGCGCGACGGCGGCGTCCCCGGGATCGACCAGCGCCCCGTCGTCACCGTCCGCGAGGAGGTAGACGTAGTTGTCGGCGCCGTACCGCCGGCGATCGAAGACCATCGCTCCTCCCTCCCGCTTCGGCTGGGCGCTCGCGGCCCCCTCTCGACGCCGCGCTCGCCGGGGTCCACCTCAACCGGGCTCTGCCCCGCCGCCCTCGAGGTCGTCCGGGTGGTGCGACAGGCCGACGCGGTTGCCTTCCGGGTCCCGGCAGTAGATCGTCCAGCGGGTGCGATGGACCACCGGCACCCCCAGCCGCTCCAGCCGCTCCTCCCAGCCGGCGCGCTCGGCGGGCGCGATCCGCAGCGCCAGCAGGTGAAGGCCCGGGCTCCCGTCCCGCCAGGGCGCCGCCGCCGGCGCCTCGCTCGCCCGCTCCAGGGCCAGGAAGCCCGGCCCGACCTCGAGCCACACGCTCCGGTCGCGCCCGTCCGCCGCCGGCCAGCGCCGCACCACGGGCAGCCCCAGCACGTCTCGGTAGAAGCGCTCGCACGCTCCCAGGTCGGCACACTGGATCGCGACGTGGTGGAAGCCGGCCGGCACGGCGCGAGGGTAACGGAGAGCGCCGGGCCGCGCCACGCCGGCCGCGTCGCGCCATGCCGGGGCGCGCGGGCGCCCTCCTTCCACTCCGCTCCGCGCCCCCGCCAGCCCCGCGGGGGCTTTCGCTTGCCGGGACGGGAGGAGCGGGCATATACAGGGCGGCTTTTCGGCGCCCCCTGCGAGAACCATGATCCCACGCGAGAAGATCCGGAACGTCGCCATCGTCGCCCACGTCGACCACGGCAAGACCACGCTGGTGGACTTCATGCTCCGCCAGGCGGGCGTCTTCCGGGCGAACGAGCAGGTGGTCGATCGCGTCATGGACTCCAACGACCTGGAGCGCGAGAAGGGCATCACCATCCTCGCCAAGAACACCGCCGTCACCTGGCAGGGCGTCAAGATCAACATCGTCGACACGCCCGGCCACGCCGACTTCGGCGGCGAGGTGGAGCGGGCGCTGCGGCTCGTGGACGGCGTGCTCCTGCTGGTGGACGCGGCGGAGGGCCCGCTGCCGCAGACCCGCTTCGTGCTCTCCAAGGCCCTCGCCATGGGGCTCCCGTCGGTCCTGGTCATCAACAAGATCGACCGGCAGGACGCCCGCCCGAAGGAGGTCCTCGACCTCGTCTACTCGCTCTACAT
>JAJYHA010000463.1 GCA_021784995.1 Myxococcales bacterium | reverse complement strand
GAGCTCCTCCAGCGACGCGTCGGTCGCCACCTCCTGCGGCGTCGCCGGGAGGTCGGGCGCCGAGGGCTCCGGCAGCATCGCCGCCATGTCGGTGTGGCCCTCTTCGTGCTCCGGCTCGGGCACCTCCACCGCGTGCGCGACGGCCTGCCCCGCCGCCGGCGGAGGCGCGCCCACCGCGCCGCCGGCTGCGTCCGGCGCGAAGGGATCGGACACCGCGAGCGGCCTCTCGCCGGTGTCGAACGGGAAGGGCTCCTGGCTACCCAGCGCGGCCGGGACGGGCGTCGGGGGCCCGCCTGCGCCCTGCGGTGGGGCCGGCGGGGCTGCGGGTGCCGCCACCTCGGCGCCGAAGGGAGAGTCGTCACCGAAGTCGACCTCTCCGAAGTCGAGCGCGGCGGGGTGCGCCGGCGCTTCGCCGGCCGTGGGCGGCGCAGGCGCCGCCGCCTCGCTCGCGGGCGCGCCTCCCGTCACCGGCGGCGAGGCCTCCGTCGCGGCCGAGGGGGCCTCGGCAATCGGCGGCGGCGCGGGAGGGGGCGTGGCCGGCGGGAGCGGGATGGACGCCACGCGCGACGGCGCGCTCTCGGGCTCGGGCGAGGCGGCCGCGAACGGGTCCTCCCCTCCGCTCGCGCCCCGCGGCGGGGGAGCCGCGGGCCACCCGGCAGCTCCACCGGATGGTGGTGGCCTCGCCACGGCGCCGGCGACCGGAGGGGCGGGCAGCGGCACGCGCTCCGCCGGCCCGGAGGGAGCGGCGCCCACCGCGGACCCGGGCGGGATCAGCGGGAAGACGCCCTTGCACTTGGGGCACCGCACGTTGGCCCCACCGGGCGGGAGGCGGCGCTCGTCGATGTTGTACTCCGCGTGGCAGATCGGGCAGCCGAGGTGCACGGTGAATTCCCCAGGTTTTCCCGGAGCGTAACACTCGCTCGGACGGAGCGGCAAGGGATCGCCCGTGAGCCGGTTCCGTGCTAGGTTCGCGCCTCCCGTCCCGCCGGAACGGCCCCTGCATGAGCGAAACGGACGCACTCATCCTGGGCGCGGGGTTGGCCGGCCTCTCCGCCGCCCTGCACGCCCCGGGCAGCTACCGCCTGATCGAGCGCGGCGATCGCGTGGGTGGCCTCTGCCGGACCGAGCTCCGGGACGGCTTCCTCTTCGACGCCACCGGACACTGGCTTCACCTCCGCGACCCGGAGATGCGACGGCTGGCGGAGGATCTTCTCCCCGGCGGCTGGGTCACCGTGCAGCGCCGGGCCGCGATCTGGTCGCATCGGCGCTTCACCCGCTACCCGTACCAGGTGAACACCCACGGGCTTCCGCCCGAGGTGATCGCCGAGAACGTGCTCGGCTTCCTGGAGGCGCGCCACGGCGAGCGCGGCCGCGCCCTGCGCGCGCGAGAGCCGGCCGACTTCGCCGAGTTCATCCTGCGCCACCTGGGCGAGGGCTTCGCGCGGAACTTCATGTTCCCGTACAACGAGAAGCTCTGGACCGTCCACCCGCGGGAGATGAGCACCGAGTGGATGGGCCGCTTCGTCCCGCGCCCGACCGTCGAGCAGGTCGTGCGCGGCGCGCTCGGGCTGGAGGCGGACGGCGCCGGGTACAACGCCACGTTCCTCTATCCGGCCCGGGGAGGGATCGAGACCTTCGTCCGCGCGCTCGCCGCGCGCCTCCCACGGGCGGCCGAGTGCGGCGTGCACCCGCTCTCGATCGACGTCCGCCGGCGGGCGGCCCTGCTCTCCACGGGCGAGGAGATCCGCTGGCGCCGCCTCGTGGCGACGCTCCCGCTGCCCGACCTGGTCGGGCTGTGCACGGAGGCACCTCCCGCGGTGCGGGAGGCCGCCGCGCGGCTGCGCGCCACGACCGTCACCTACGTGAACGTGGGCGCCCGCGACGCGGGCGGCCCGCCCTTCCACTGGATCTACCTGCCGGAGGGGCGCGACGGCCCGTACCGGATCGGCTCCGCGTCGGCGGCGGTGCCGTCGCTCGCGCCGCCCGGCGCGCGGAGCTTCTACGTGGAGTTCAGCGCGGCGGGTCCGCTCGACGCGGCCACGGCACGCGGACGTGCGGTGGCGGCGCTGGCGGAGCTCGGCCTCGTCGCGTCCACGGACGACGTCCTCTTCGCGGAGGTGCGGACCATCCCGCACGCCTACGTGATCTACGACCACCGGTACGGACCGGCCCGGCGCGCCATCCTCTCCTGGCTCGCGGAGCGCGACATCGTGACGGCGGGGCGGTACGGGCGCTGGGAGTACTCCTCGATGGAGGACGCCTTGCTGGCCGGTCGCGAATGCGCGAGAAAGTCGGCCTGAATGACCGTCCGCGCGCCACGCCTGTCGGTCGTCATCCCGGTCTTCGACGAGGAGCGCATCGTGCGCGAGGCCTGCCGCGAGCTGATGGCGCGGCTCGACGAGCGCGGCTGGGACTACGAGCTGGTGCTGAGCGAGAACGGCTCGCGCGATCGCACCCTGGAGATCCTGCGGGCGCTGTCGGCCGAGGACCCGCGGCTGCGGCACCTCCACTCCGAGCAGGCCAACTACGGCCTGGCGCTCCGCCGCGGCATCCTCGAGGCGCGCGGGCGCCACGTGGTCGCGGACGAGATCGACCTGTGCGACGTCACCTTCTACGACCGCGCGCTGGCGCTGCTCGACGCCGGCCAGGCCGACATGGTGGTGGGGTCGAAGCGCGCGCCCGGGTCGCGCGACAACCGGCCCGCCTACCGCCGGCTGGCCACGGCCGTGCACAACGACCTGCTGCGGCTCGTGCTCGGGTTCCGGGGCACCGACACCCACGGCGTGAAGGCCTTCGTGCGCGAGCGCATCGCGCCCACGGCCGCCCGCTGCGTGGTGGACCGCGACGTGTTCGCGAGCGAGCTGGTGCTGCGCGCCGGCCTGGAGGGGAAGCGGGTGGTCGAGATCCCGGTCACGCTGGCGGAGAAGCGCCCCCCCTCCATCGCGCTGTTCCGGCGGGTCCCGAACGTGCTGAAGCAGCTCGTGCGCCTGTTCTGGGTGCTGCGGGTGCGCGCCCCGCCCCGGCGCGACGAGGCGGACGGGCCGCGGGACGGGGCGCCGCCCTCGCGCGCTCCGGGCCCCTGATGGCTCGCGATCGGTCGCCCGGCGCGGACGTGCTCGCCTCGCTCTCCATCGACCTCGACGGCCTCGCGCACTACCACCACGCCCACGGCCTCCCCGAGCGCGCGGCCGGACCCGACCCGGTCCACGGGGTGGCGATCGAGCGCTTCGGCGCGCTCTGCGACCGGCTCGGCGTCCGGGGCACCGTCTTCTGCGTGGGGCGCGACCTGGAGGACGGGGCGGCGGCGGCCGCGGTCGCCGCGCTGGCGCGCGCCGGCCACGAGATCGCGAACCACACGCTCTCGCACGACTACCGGCTGACGCGGCGCGCGCCGGCCGAGATCGCGTCCGAGGTGCGCGCGGGCGCCCGGGCCATCGCGCGCGTCACCGGGGCGGCCCCGGTCGGCTTCCGCGCCCCGGGCTACACGCTGAGCGGGCCGCTCCTCTCGCTGCTCGCGCAGGACGGATACCGGTACGACAGCTCGGCCTTCCCCGCCGCCCCCTACTACCTCGCGAAGGCGCTGGTCCTGGGGGCGCTGGCGGCGACGCGTCGGCCGAGCCGCGCCATGCTCGACCGCCCGGGCGTGCTCCTCGCGCCACGCGTCCCGTACCGTCCCAGCGCGGGCGACCCCTACCGCCGCGGCTCGCTCCCGCTCCTGGAGCTCCCGGTGACGACGGGGCTCGGCGGCCTCCCCCTCGTCGGGACGTTCGTCGCCACCCTCCCCGCGCCGCTCGTGGCCGCCGCGTGCGCGGGCACCGGGGCGCTGCCGCTCTTCAACCTGGAGCTGCACGGCGTGGATCTGCTCGACGCCTCCGACGCCACGCCCGAGCTGGCTCGCCGGCAACGCGATCTCCTCGTCCCGGCGGCGCGCAAGCTGGCGCGCCTGGAGGCGTTCGTCCGTCGCCTCTCCGGCCGCGCCTGGGTGACCCTGGCGACGGCGGCCGAGCGGCTCGCCCCCCCGATGGGCGGATCCGACGCCGCGCCACACCCGTGACCCCGACGCGGCCGGCGCCCGCGCGGCGTGCGTGGTAAGCCTGCGCCGATGAGGGGGCTGGAGCCAGCGCTGCTCGAGCGGCTGCGCGCCGTCGCCTGCGGGCTCGGCGGCCCCGGCACGCGGGAGCGGCTCGAGAGGCTCCGCCCGGCGGAGAACGAGTTCGGCGTCGACCCGTACGGCCTCGACATCGACTACGCGATCGCGATGGCGGCGCCGTTCCTGTGGCTCTACCGGAAGTACTTCCGCGTCCAGGTCTTCGGCCTCGACCACGTGCCGGCGGCGGGGCGCATGCTCCTCGTCGCCAACCACTCCGGCCAGATCCCGATCGACGCCGTGATGGTCGGGCTGAGCCTGCTCGTCGAGCTCGATCCGCCGCGGCTCCCCCGCGCCCTGGTCGAGCGGTGGGTGCCGCGGCTCCCCTTCGTGTCGAGCTTCTACGCGCGCATCGGCGCGGTGGTGGGGACGCCGGAGAACTGCCGCCGCCTGCTGGCGGCCGAGGAGGCCATCCTCGTCTTCCCCGAGGGGGTCCGCGGGCTCAACAAGCCCTTCTCCCGGCGGTACCAGCTCCAGGAGTTCGGGAGCGGCTTCCTTCGCCTGGCGCTCGAGGCGGGCGCGCCCATCGTGCCGGTGGCCGTGGTGGGGGCCGAGGAGCAGGCGCCGGCCATCGGAAACCTCTCCTCGCTGGCGCGGCTCTTCTCCATGCCGTCGCTCCCGCTCACCCCCACGCTGATCCCGGTACCCCTGCCGACGCGCTACCGCATCCACTTCGGGGAGCCGCTGCGGTTCACCGGCTCGCCCGACGACGAGGACGCGGTGGTGGAGCGGAAGGTGCAGGAGGTGCGCGCCGCGGTGCAGGGGCTGCTCGGCGAGGGCCTCCGGCGGCGGGAGCACGTCTTCTGGTGAGCGCGATGGCACCCACCGCCGCACGCCCGGCGCCGGCGATCGCGTTCCCCGGCATGCCGCAGACGGTCGCCATCACCGGCATCGCGGGCAACCTCGGCAAGGTGCTGGCGCGCCTCATCCACACCGAGACGCGGATCGTCGGGATCGACCGGCGCCCCTTCCGCGAGAAGCCGAAGGACGTCGTCCACTACCAGGCCGACGTGCGGAAGCGGAAGGTGGAGGACGTCTTCCGGCAGCACCGCATCGAGGCGCTGATCCACCTCGGGATCATGCACGACCCGCGCGTGCCCTTCTCGGAGGCGCACAGCTTCAACATCGTGGGCACGCAGAGGGTGCTCGACCTGTGCGTCCGCCACGGCGTGCGCAAGGTGGTGGTCCTCTCCTCCGCCAACGGCTACGGCCCGCTCCCCGACAACTCCAACTTCCTCACCGAGGAGACGCCGCTCATGGCGGCCGACCGGTACTCCGACGTGCGCGACCTGATCGAGCTCGACATGTACGCGCAGTCGTTCCTGTGGCGGCACCCCGCGATCGAGACCGTGATCCTCCGCGCCGTCCACATCGTCGGCCCCACGGTCCGGAACGCCCCCTCCAACTACCTGCGGCTGCCGCGGCCGGTGACGGTCCTGGGGTTCGATCCCATGGTGCAGCTCGTCCACGAGGAGGACGCCTGCCGGGCCCTGGCCCTCGCGCTGCGGCCCGGGGTGCGCGGCGTGTACAACGTGGCCGGGCCGGGCGCGGTGCCGCTCTCCTTCGTGCTGCGCGAGCTGGGGCGCCGCCCCCTCCCCGTCCCGCACTTCCTCGTCCGCCCGCTGCTGCGCCGCGCGTTCGAGGCGCGCCTGACCGGCTTCCCGCCCGAGGAGGTCGACCACCTCCAGTTCCTGTGCGTGGTGGACGGGTCGCGGGCGGCCCGCGACCTCGGCTACGCCCCGCGCTACTCGCTGCGCGAGACCATCCGCAGCGTCGGCGGCCCCTGACGGCCCGGCGCCGGCGTGGTAGATCGTTCGGCGGCGTAGCCATCCCGGAGGCGAGCCATTCCGACACGGGTCCAGAAGGCAAGAGTCCCCGCCGCACCTCGCCCGGGCGCCGCGCGGCGCCCCGGATCGCGGCCGGCCTCGCGCCCTCGCGCCGGGCGC
>JAJYHA010000255.1 GCA_021784995.1 Myxococcales bacterium | reverse complement strand
CTGGGCCGACGTCACCTACGCGCTCTGGGCAGCCGCCGCGCTCGGCGCGCTCTTCCTCTGGCTGGCGTCACGGCGCGAGTGGCCCGGCGGGCGGGCCCGGATCGGACGCCCATCGACGCTGGTCCGCGACGTCCTCGGCGACCGGACGTGGCTCCGCGTGGTGGTGGTGCTCGGCTGGGTGTGGGTCGGCGTGCACGTCTTCGCCCGCTGACCCGAAGGAAGGTTCACCCCAGAGCTCCTCGGGCTCCTTGCCCTTCGTCTCGGGCAGGAGGAGGAGGAAGCCGGTCGCGAGCACCATCGGGAGGAAGACGACCGCGCTCGCGAACTCGAGGTGGTTGGACGTCCCCCGGACGTCGGCCGCGGCGCCGAAGGCCAGGAGTCCCACGACGGCGCCGACGACGCCGGCCGCGATGTACCACCCGGTGACCGAGGCGCGCACCGACGTCGGGAACAGCTCGTTGGCGAGCGAACCGCCGGCGGGGGCGAACACCGCTCCGCTCGTCACCCCGGCGACGTACCCGAAGAAGAGCGCCCAATCCGGCCCCGAGTACGCCAGCACGCCGAACACGGCCATGCCGGTGATCGACAGCGCGACGGTCGGGCGCCGTCCGAGGTGGTCTGCCAGCCACCTCCCGACGAGAAGCCCACCGAGCCCGGCGGCGCCCGCCGCGACGACCATGCCGCTCGTCGTGATCCCCCCGAGATGGGCGAAGTTCTGGGCGTAGATGAAGACGAGGCTGTTCGCCGGCCCGGTGATGACCGAGATGGAGAAGGCGAGCGCGGCCACGATCAGCAGGCGGCGGCGGTGCGGGCGCGCGACCGGGCCGAGCACCGGCTCGGCCTCGGTGGCCGAGACGGCGACGCGCGCGAAGCGATCCGGCTCGACCAGCCTTCGCACGAGCACCGGAAGGAAGATGATCGGCACGATCGCCAGCGCGAAGATCCCGCGGAACCCGAGCGTGCCGGCGGCGAGGCTGTGCACGATCGCAGCGATGCCCGCGCCCACCGCATAGCCGGCAGCCGCCAACGACACCGCCTTCGCGCGATCACGCGACGTGGTGAGCTCCACCGCGCACACCTGGGTGAGCCCGACGGTCGCGCTCAAAAACGGGCGGCCCAGCGCGAAGATCGCGACGAACCACCAGTAGCTGGGGCTCAACGTGGTGAGGACCGTGAGGACGAGCCCCGTGGCGCACGTCGCGGCGAGCATCGGCTTGCGGCCGAACCGGTCCGCGAGCGAGGCCAGGGGGAGGCCGAGGAAGGACGCGGCGCGGATGATGGCGAGCCCGACACCGAGCACCGTCCCCGAGAGGCCTGCCTCGTCGGCGAAGGTCGCGCCGCTGGTCGTGTGGCCGAACGTCTTCGCCACGTTGCCGAGGGCGGCGACCGCACCGAACTGCCCGAAGCCGGAGGCGACGGCGACCAGGGCGACGGCGACCAGCACGGGGTCGGTCCAGCGGTACGTGCGGAAGCCCGGCAGCTGCGCGCCCTGTGCCGCGTCACCCACGTCGTCGGGTCCCCCCCACCCGTCCGAGGTTAGGCCGAGCGGAGCGCGGCGCCCAGGTCGGCGCCGGCGCCACGAACGCCGCCGCCGGGACGGAGCGACGCGTGCCGTCTGCTGGGATCGGGCAATCGCCCCGTCGATCTGGTGCTCGACAAGCCTCGACAGCGCGCTGGTCGCCTGTCACCATCGAAGTGCGCGCGAAATCCGCGCCCCGCGTCCATCGACGCGCCCGAGTCCCCAGGTATACCGGTAGCAGATGCCGCGCCCAGTCGAAGGATCGAGCTCGTACAACGCAGGCCTGGACGGCATCCGAGCGATCGCCGTCCTCGGCGTCATCGCGTACCACCTCGATCTCGGTTGGGCGAGCGGGGGCCTGCTCGGCGTCGGCGTCTTCTTCGTCCTCTCCGGCTACCTGATCACCGACCTCCTGGTCGCCGCCATCCGCCGCCGTGGGGCACGGTCCTTCGGGCAGTTCTGGGTGCGCCGCGCACGCCGGTTGCTCCCCGCGCTGTTCGTGATGCTGCTCGTGACCGTGGCGTGGGCCACCCTCCTCGACCGCCAACAGCTCCCGTCCCTGAGGGCCGACGTGCTGCCGGCGGTCTTCTACTACTCCAACTGGTGGTACATCTTCCACCACGTCTCGTACTTCGCCCAGTACGGACCGCCGGCGCCGCTCGGCCATCTCTGGTCGCTCGCGATCGAAGAGCAGTTCTACCTGATCTGGCCGTTCGCCGTCCTCGGCGCCCTCCGCTGGGTGCGGGACCGCCGGCTGCTCGTGCTCGGCGCGCTCCTCCTCGCCGTCGCCTCCGCAGTGGAGATGGCGCTCCTCTTCGTGCCCTTCACCGACCCGACCCGGGTCTACGACGGCACGGACACGAGGGCCTTCGAGCTGCTCATCGGAGCCGCGCTCGCCTTCGCCTGGCCACGGGACAAGCGGATCGGGACGATCACGCCGCGGGCACGCACCATCCTCGACGTCGCGGGTGTCGCCGCGCTGGCGGGCATCATCGTGATGTACTGGCAGACGGGCCAGTACGACCCGTTCGTCTACCGCGGCGGGATGGCGCTCCTCTCGGTGCTGACCGCGGTCCTCATCGCCGTCTGCGTCCATCCCGGCGCGCGGGTGGGACGGGCCCTCGGCGTCGCCCCGCTCCGGTGGATCGGCGAGCGCTCCTACGGCATCTACCTGTGGTCGTTGCCGGTGATCGTCCTCACCACCCCCGAAGGCGTAAAGCAGAGCCTCCTTCGCGACGTGCTCCAGGTGGTCGGCATCATCGTCGCCGCGGCGCTCTCGTGGCGCTATGTGGAGCAGCCGGTGCGCCACGGCGCGCTCGGCCGCCTCTGGCTCGCCGTGCGAGACCGCTGGCGAGACCGCCAGTGGAGCGCCCTCGTTCCCGGCACCCAGGGCCTCGCAGCCGTGGGCGTCGTCCTCGCGGGCGCGTTCATCTGCTCGCTCGGGCTCTCCGGGGTGATCTCGGGCTCGACAGCGCCGCCGGAGGCGACGAGGAGCATCCTGCCCCCGGTCCGCCCCGGCGACACGACGACGACCACGACGACGACCACGACCACGACCACGACAACATCCACGACAACATCCACGTCCACCGCCGTCGGAGGGGGACCTCCCGCCGGCGGCCCGGGGACGGCCCGCAGCCACATCGGCCTCCCCGCCGTCGGCACGGCGCCGACCACGACGTCGACCACGACCACGACCACGCTCCCGGCGGGGACCGGCGTCACCGTGATCGGTGACTCGATCATGGTCGACGCCGCTCCGTACCTGCGCGCGATGCTCCCCGGCGCGGTGATCGACGCGCAGATCGGCCAGCAGCTCTACCAGGTCCAGTCCGAGGTGCCCCAGCTGAAGAAGGACGGCGACGTGGGCGACGAGCTCATCGTCGAGCTCGGGACCAACGGGTACTTCTCCCCCACACAGCTGAAGTCGCTGCTCCGCTCGCTCGGGCCCATGCGGCGGACCGTGCTCGTGAACACCCGCGAGACACGGCCCTGGGAGCAGGCGGTCAACCAGAGCATCGCCACGGTCGCGCACAGCCTTCCGAACACGACGATGGTCAACTGGTACGCCATCAGCGCGACCGCGCCCCAGTACTTCTACCCCGACGGCGTCCATCTCGATCCGCAGGGCGCTCAGTTCTACGCGTCGTTGCTCGTCCACGCGCTGGAGACGCCGCCCTCACGGCCGCTTGCCGTCGTCCGCCACCGCGACGCCACCTCGGCAACGACGGCTCACGGCCCCGCGAAGGAGCGGTGAGCGAACCCACCCGGCGCACGCAGCCCCGCCCGGAACGGTACGGTCGGGACGATGGCCCGATCGCACGGCGCCGAGATCGGGGAGCGCTCCTCGACCGGCGCACGCCCGTGAGGAGGGCGTCCCGGCGAGCGTTGCGGGCCCCGACCGGCGCGGCGAGGTCGAGCGCCCGGCTGCCCGCGGCGGCGCTGCTCTTCGTGCTCGCCGTCGCGGCCGTCCTGGTCGCGCTCGTCACCGCGGGCGCGGGCTCGGGCAACGGCGCACCGGCTGCCGCCAGGGGCGCTGCGCACGCACGTGGCCAGGGTGGCCAGGGTGGCCAGGGTGGCCAGGGTGGCGGGGGCGGCGGAGCGGGGGCGCAGCACGCGCCGGGGGCCGGATCGTCCCCCTCCCTCTCCACCGCCCTCTCCACCTCGGCCGCCGGAGGCGTCCCGATCGCGCGCGCGCGCTTCGCCCGCGGTGCGTGCGTCGGCTTCGCGCCGACCTCCGGCGACAACCATCGCACCGTCTTCATCGACGCCGGACACGGCGGCGTCGACCCGGGCGGCCCGGGGGTCACCGAGACCGGTCGGGTGATCTACGAAGCGGGAGAGAACCTCACGATCGAGCTCGAGACGATGAACCTGCTCCGGGCGCGAGGGTTCCGGGTCGTCGTCTCGCGCACCGTCAACACCGACATCATCAAGCCGACGCCCGCCGACCTCACAGGCGGGGTGCTCTCGGTCGCAGGCGCGAGGGCGGACGTCGCCGCGCGAGACGTCTGCGCGAATCTCGCACGGGCGACAGTCCTCGTAGGGATCTACTTCGACGCCGGCACATCACCGCTCGACGCAGGGTGCATCACGACCTACGACCCCGCCCGGTCCTTCGCCGCCGAGAGCAAGCGGCTCGCGGCGCTCCTCCAGCGCGACGTGCTCGCCCGCATGAACGCGCACGGCTGGCAGATCCCGAACGACGGGGTCCAGCCGGACACAACACTGGGGGGCGTCCCCCTCACAACAACCGCCGCCTCCTACCGCCATCTCCTCCTCCTCGGGCCGGCGGACCCCGGCTGGTTCACAACTCCGAGCCGGATGCCGGGCGCCCTCATCGAGCCGCTGTTCATCTCGGACCCCTTCGAGGGCTCCATCGCCAACAGCGCGGCCGGCCACCGGGCGATCGCCGAGGGCATGGCGCAGGCCATCGAGCAGTACTTCGGCGCCCCGTCGTGACGGCCTCCCGTGCGGGGGCGTGACTCGGGCCCCGGCCCCCCGCGCGGCGACGCGGCTCAGGCCACGGCCCCCCGGGACCGGAGCCCCTCGATCTCTTCGGAGCTGTAGCCGAGCGACCCGAGCACGTCGTCGGTGTCCTGCCCCAGACCGGGCACCCGGCGCGCGGCCGACGGCGCGCCGAGGGGGAAGCGCACGACGGGCAGCGGCCCGACCGGCGACGTCGCGTCCACGAACATCTGGCGGGCCAGCAGCTGGGGGTGCGCGAGCACCTTCTCCATGGTGCGCACCTCGCCGTAGGGAAGGCCGGCGCCGCCGAGCCGATCCAGCCACGCGGCGCTCGGCAGCCCGGAGATCAGGCGCTCCACCAGACCCTCGAGCTCGTCGCGATGCGCCCGGCGGGCGTCGACCGTGGCGAACCGGGCGTCGTGCACGAGCTCGGGGGCGATCAGGACCTTCTCGCAGAGCACCTGCCAGTCCCGATCGCTCGCGACCACGAGGTTCACGTAGACGCCGTCGGCCGCGAGGTACGGGCCGTAGGGCGTCAGGTACTGGTGGCGCATCCCCGTGCGCGGAGGCTCGGTGCCCTCGTGCCAGTAGTGGTGGGGGAAGTAGCAGAGCCACGCCGCCACGGCGTCGAGCATGCCCAGGTCGATGGAGGCGCCGACGCCGCTCGCGGACCGGGCGACGAGAGCGCTCAGCACGGCGATCGCCGCGGTGGAGCCGCCGATCAGGTCCGTGATCGGCAGCCCGACCTTCGCCGGGGCTTCGGGGGTGCCGTTGGAGAGGAGGACGCCCGCCTCGCCCTGCACGAGGAGGTCGTAGGCCTTCACGTCGCGGTACGGACCCGTCTGGCCGTACCCCGACAGGCTGCAGTAGACGAGCTCGGGGCGTTCCGCGCGCAGGTCGCCCTCGGACAGCCCGAGGCGGGCCGCGACGCCGGGGCTGAAGTTCTCCAAGAACACGTCTGCGGAGAGCGCCAGGCGCCGGGCGACGCGCCGGCCCTCGTCGCTGCCGAGGTCGATGGCGACGTCTCTCTTCCCCACGTTGCAGGCGACGAAGCCGCTCGACAGGCCCCTGGCGACGTGGTCCCACCCGCGGACCACGTCACCTTGCC
>JAJYHA010000233.1 GCA_021784995.1 Myxococcales bacterium | reverse complement strand
AGCGCCGCATGTCGATCAGCCGGGGGATGTTCTCGATGAAGACCGGGCAGGCGGTCTCGCACCAGCCGCAGGTGGTGCAGGCCCAGAAGGTCTCCGGCGGCACCACCGTGGAGATGGCCGGCAGCGCGGCCGCCGCGGCCTCGCGGGCCGCCGCGTCCGCGGCGCGCCAGAGCCTGGCGAGCGCCGGCGCCTCGTCGACGAGGTGGTGCTTGACGGCGCGGTTCACCTCCTTGTGCGAGAGCGGCTTGCCGGTGACGTAGGTGGGGCAGTGCGTCTGGCACCGGCCGCACTCGGTGCAGGTGTAGACGTCGAGGCCCTCTTTCCACGAGAGGTCCTTCACGCTCTGCGTCCCGTAGCTCGCGCTCTCGCTCTCCAGGTCGAGCTTGCGCAACGCCGAGGAGCCGGGCGGCAGCGCGCGCAGGTAGACGTTGGGGAGGCCGGTGATGATGTGGAAGTGCTTCCCGAAGGGCAGGAAGTTGCCGAAGGTGAGGAGGATGACGAGGTGCAGCCAGAAGCCGACCATGCCGAGCGCCTGCACGGCGCCGGCGGGGAGGCCCAGCGCCAGGTAGATCCCGGCGGCGAGGGAGCCCGCCGGGCTGCACCAGGAGAGCGGCTCCCCGTGCGCCAGCATCCCGGCGCCGTCGAACATCATGTCGGTCAACATCAGCCCCGCGATGAAGCCGAGGATGAGGGTCCCCTCCCAGGAGAGGGTGATGCGGTCGGGCCGGGTGACGAGCCGCCGCCACAGGAAGCCGAGCGACGCCGCCAGCGCCGCGAGCACCATCACGTCCTTCACGAAGCCGTAGGCCTGCCCGAGGGCCGAGGCGGGGGCGAGCAGCGGGAGGTGGAAGCCCTCGGAGAAGCCCATCCCGAAGAGCGTGATGGTGCGCAGCGCCAGGACGAGGAAGGCGGCGAAGAGGACCACGTGCATCACGCCGGGCCGCAGCTCCTCCGGATCGACCATGCGCCGCTGGCCGAAGCCGAAGCGGAGCAGCCCCGCCACCCGGTCGCCGGGGCGGTCCAGGCGTTCGACGCGGCGCAGCGTGAGCAGGGGTACGACGCGGCGCAGCATGGTGAAGGCGAAGAAGGCGCCGGCGACGACCAGCAGGAGCGCGGTGGCGATGGGGCTCATGGGTCCGAACGTACCATCCGGGCCGGGGACGGCAAGCGGCTTTTCTCGCCAGGCGGCCAATAATTCCGCATTGCGGAACACGGCAAGCGGCCTCCCGCGCCCGGGGGCTCGGCACCGGGCCGCGGGGGACCGCGCCCCACCGCTCCGCCACGGGCACTCTCCGTGACGGTCGCACCGGCCGTCCGCGCGACCATACCGCTATGAGTTTCTCGACAGGGCACGTCGGTGCGGTAGCGTGTGCGTCAGCCGGCCACGTCGCCCCCGGCGATCGGCCGCGACCTCGCTCGAGGAGATCCTCATGCCGTCTCGCCGCGTGCCGCTCCTTCCGGTGCTCGTCGTCGCCGCGACGCTCGTCGGGTGCGAGCCGTCGATCCCGCCGCCGACCCGGGCCACCGTCAACTACGTGGTGTTCGACCCCAGCGCCTCGCAGATCCCGATGCCCAACGACCTGGCGTGGATGCAGGCGCCCACCGGGGCGCCGCAGAGCGCGAACGACGAGCTCCTGCAGCTGTTCGCCGCCCAGCGCGGGTTCCCGAGCGACATGGAGGTGCCGGTCACGTTCGACGTCCAGGCGTGGACGGTCGGGACGGCCAACCCCGTGAAGAGCGCGCCGGCGGCCGGGCTCGACCCCACGACGCTGACGGCGAGCACCTTCCTCTTCCTCGAGAAGCCCGCCGGCCAGAGCACGTACCAGCCGGTGGCGCCCGACACCTACCACGTCGACTACGCGCAGGGCGCCGACCGCGGGACGGTCACGTTGCACGTCGTGAAGCCCGATCCCGTCACCAAGAGCCTCGCCTGGCACGCGGGGTCGCAGTACCTGCTCCTGCTCCGCGGCGGCGCGCAGGGCGCGCTGCTGACGGGCGGGGGCCAGCTCACGGCCATGCCCACGCTCTACTTCCTCACCCGCGGCGTGGACCTCTCGAAGCCGGAGAACCAGGCGCTGCTGCCCGGGACGCCCGCGGAGCAGCAGGCGCTCGGGGAGCAGCTCGAGGCGCTGCGCCAGCAGTACCTGCCGATCTTCATGGCGGTCGAGGCGTCTCCCCCCATCGGGTTCGGCTGGGGCGCCGGTGCGTCGAAGGACCTCGCCTCGATCCAGACCTTCACCATCGCGCCGAACACGGGGACGCGCGTGATCGCCGACGCGAGCGCCGGCGTGATGCCGCTGCCCTCCGACTTCCTGCGCGACCCGGTCACGGGCAAGGTGCTGGACGAGCCGGGCGCCTTCGGCCCCCTGGCCTCGGGCCTCGCCACGCTGGACGGGTTCAGCACCACCGCGCTCGTCATGGCGCAGACGAGCGGGCCGGTGGCCGCCGAGACCGTCGCGGGCGCGGTCTTCCTCTACGAGCTGCCGTCGGGCGGGGCCCCCGTCCGCGTCAAGGAGGTGCAGGAGGGCGCCGGGGCCGGCTTCCTGGCCGAGCCCTACCCGATCACGGCGCCGCTCCCGGGGTCGAGCGTCAGCTGCACGAGCCAGTCCAACCAGGGCGGCTGCTTCTCGACCGTCATCGGGCTGCAGCCGGCGACGCTCCTGTCGATGGCGCCGCTCGCGAGCCTGCCGCCGCTCAAGGAGGCGACCGAGTACGCGGTCCTGGTCACCGACGGCGTCTCCGCCCTGGATCCCTCCGCGCAGTCGTCGCTCTCGCCCCTGCAGCCGGCCACGCTGGGCAAGATGCTGCTCTTCACCCATCCCTTCGTGGACGCCAGCGGCAAGTCGCTGCTCGCCGGCCAGGGCGACGCCACGGCGGCCGGCCTGGAGGGCATGCGCCAGGGCGTGAACGCCGCCGCGGCCGCGCTCCAGGCGGAGAAGGGGATCACGGGCGACAAGATCGCGATGGCCTACACCTTCCGCACGCAGACCATCACGACGCCCGCGCTGCAGATCGTCGCCGCGCCCTACCAGAACGCCGCGGCGTTCGTGCCCGGCGCGCCGCTCGTCCTCCCGCCCGCGTCCTATCCGGTGCCGCTCAGCGGCGTGCAGGAGGTGCTCTACGTCCCGGTCCCGACCCTCGACCCCATCGACGTCGCGACCGGGGCGATGAACCCCGATCCGACGCAGTGGAAGGCGACCACGATGAACGCGCTCGTGGTGGTGCCGCCGCCGGCGGCCGTGGCGAACGCCTGCCCCGCCCCGGCCAGCGCGCTGAAGTGCGCGCCGCTCGTGGTCTTCCAGCACGGCCTGGGCCGGACGAAGTGGGACGTCTTCGCCATCGCCAGCGCCCTCGCCTCGACCGGGGCGGTGGTGGCCGCCATCGACGAGCCGCTCCACGGCGACAACGCCCTGTGCACGAAGGACGCGGAGTGCCAGTGCCCGCCCAGCGCGCCCACCTGCACGCCGAAGTGCGGCCTCTTCCCCGCGGGCGCCCAGGGTGACGCGGGGCCGTCGGGCGCCTGCGTGGCGCCCAGCGTGGCCATCCAGTCCGTGTCCGGCGCCTTCTTCGTGACCGGGAACCTCTTCCGGACGCGCGACGCCATCCGCGGCGACCTGCTCGACACCTCCGCGCTCGTCCTGGCGCTCGCGCCACCCGCGGCGCCCACCGGCCCGCTCGCGGCGGAGCTGCAGTCGAAGGGCGTCGCCGTGGACGCCGGCAAGGTCTCGATCATCGGCCAGTCCCTGGGCGGCATCGACGGGGTGATGAACCTGGCCACGAACCCGCGCTTCGGCCGCGGGGTCCTCAACGTGCCGGGCGGCACGCTGACCGACGTCTTCTTCAACTCGCCGTCGTTCCAGGCGCCGCTCGAGGCGCTGCTCGCGAGCATCTCGGGGCTCACCCCGGGGACGGCGCAGTTCCAGCAGTTCGAGCTGCAGTTCATGCAGATCGCGAAGTGGGTCCTCGACCCGGCCGACCCCATCAACTTCGCCCGGCACGTCGTCGGCGACGCCGCCCACCCGACGCTTCCGGACCTCCTCTCGCAGAAGCCGGCCCAGACGCCGAAGGCGGTCTTCGCGCAGTACGCCATCTGCGACCAGACGATCCCGAACCCGTACAACCTCTTCCTGTTCGACCAGATGGGCCTCGGGCAGACCCCCGTCTCCTCCGGGTCGAACGGCTTCACCGCCTACGCGGTGTCGAGCGAGGTCTTTCCCAACTGCACGAGCGCGAGCGACGGCGCGCACGGGTTCCTGCTCTCCCCGACGCTCTCGCCGACCGCGACGGCGGCGGGCCAGGCCGACGCCACCGCCTACCTCCTGAACCTCACCCTCCCCACCAAGTCGGTGCGCCCGTGAGGCCCGCCATGAGAAAGACCCTCCTCGCCCTCGCGCTGCTCGCGCTCCTCCCGGTGGCCGCGCGCGCCGGCGGCTACACGGTCCCCAACGTCAACCCCGACGACCTCGCGATGGCGGGATCGCGCATCGCGGGCCAGGACTCCGCCGGCGCCGTCTACGTGAACCCCGCCGCGCTGGCGCGGCTCCCCGGCCTCAACCTCTCGGTGGGCGGGGCGCTCGTCGACTTCGGGAGCAACTGGAGCGATCCGACGGGGACGATGACCCCGAGCGCGACGTCCACCAACACGAGCATCGTCCCGGTGCCCGCCATGTACGCCTCGTACGGCTTCCGGCTCCCGAACGACATGCGCATGGGCGTCGGCGCCGGCGTCACCATCCCCTTCGGCGGGAACGTCTTCTGGCCCGACTCCTGGGCCGGGCGCTACGCGATCCAGACGGTGGAGCGGCGCATCTGGGGCACCTACCTGACGACGGGCATCGAGCCGTTCTCCTGGCTGCGCCTCGGCGGCGGCCTCATCTGGTACCGCGGGACGGAGAAGTTCACGCAGGCGCTGCCCACCTTCGGGCAGGACACGCCGACCACGCTCACGACCTCGGGCGACGGCCTCGCCTACGACCTGTCGGTCGAGGTGCAGCCCATCCAGCAGCTCCGGATCGCCGTGGACTACAAGCACCAGTCGCTGGTCCAGCTCGACGGCCACGTGCACTTCGCGAGCGCGCCGGCCCAGCTCCAGCTCTTCGACCAGACGGTGAACCACCCGCTCATGATGCCGAACGTGCTCAACACCGGCCTCGCCTACCAGGCGCTCCCGATCCTGATGGTCACGGCCGGCTACACCTTCACGCGGTGGGTGGGGTACGACCAGGACCTCTTCGTCGGCAGCGGCGGGACCTCGCTCAGCGTCCCGCGCAAGTACAGCAACGGCCACACCTTCCGGCTGGGCGCCGAGGTGGGGCCGATCGACAAGTGGCGCTTCCGGGTGGGCGTGCTGCGCGACATCGCGCCCACGCCCGCGGCGTGGATGAACGCGAGCATCCCCGACGGCGACGTCTGGGGCACCTCGGTGGGCCTCACGTACGAGATCGCGCCCAAGCTCGAGATCGCCGCGGCCTACTTCCACGCCTTCTTCGACCAGGTGCAGACCTGCCGCGTCTCCCAGGGCGCGTGCCAGCCCGCGAACGTGTTCCCGGGCATCTACGACACGCACGCCAACATCGCGAGCGTGGCCGTCACCTGGTCGACCGACCTCGTGCGCTGACCCGTGGCGCGCGCTCGGCGGGCGCCCCCGGTGCCCCGCCGGCGCGTGCCGCTGCAGCCAGGTCTGGACGACCGCGCCGCCGCGGGTGCGCACCGCCTCAATGGCAGGTGTGCCCGGCCGGGGAGCCGGCCCGGTCGGACAGGTAGCGGCGCAGGAGCAGGCGGTAGTCGCGCAGCGAGCGGAGGCCGGGCACGAGCCACTCGTCGCCGATGACGAGCGAGGGGCTCGCCCGGACGCCCAGCGCGCGCGCCTCCTCGGCGGCCTCGCGCAGGGCGCGCGCGGTGCCCGGGGCCTCGAAGGCGGGGAGGAAGCGCGCGAGGTCGATCCCTGTGCGCGCCGCCAGCTCGAGGAGGACGTCCGTGCGCGAGACGTCGAGCCCGGCGACGAGCGCCGCCTCGCGCAGTGCCTCTCGCAGCGCCTGGGCGGCCGCGCGGCCTTGCGGCGCGGCCGCCGCGACGGCGATCAGCGCCGGGCCGGAGCC
>JAJYHA010000433.1 GCA_021784995.1 Myxococcales bacterium | reverse complement strand
CACTACCGCGCGCACCTGCTCGACCACACGGTCCTCTTCCCGGGGATGGCGGCGCTGCTCCGCGACGCCCCCTTCCCCCTCGCGGTGCACACCAACAAGCCGGGAATCCTGGCGCGCCGGATCCTGGAGGGGCTGGGCGTGCTCGAGCGGTTCGTGCAGGTCCTCGGCGGCGACGAGGCACCGCGCAAGCCCGATCCGGAGGGCATCCGGTCCATGCTCGCGGCGCGCGGGGTCCTCCCCGCGGAGGCGGTGCTGGTGGGCGACAGCCTGGTCGACCTGCGGACGGCGGGCGCCGTCCCGCTGCGCTTCGTGCCGGTCTCCTGGGGCTTCGGCACCCCGACGCAGCTGATCGCGGCGGGCGCGCAGCCCCCCCTCCGCTCCTCGGAGGAGCTGCGCCAGGCGCTCGGGATCCCGCAGGCCTCCCGATCGAGCCGACCGGCGGGGTGACGTTCGAAAAGTGGCCGGCGCGGGGCACGCATGCTACGCCGGGTGCGTGCTGAAGCTCGCCATCCTCCTGGCGCTGCTCGGAGGAGCCGCCGCCGCGTTCGCGTGGGCGCCGGTGCACGGACGGCCGCTGCTCGATCGCTGGCGCGAGGCGCCGGACGCGAGCGCGTTCCTGGCGCGCGGCGTCGAGGAGGCGCGGGCCGCGCTCCTCGAGGGCGGGCGCGACGGCCACCCGCAGGGCGCGGCGCCGCACCCCGCGAGGTCCGGCAGGGCGCCGCGGCCCGTCGAGAAGCACTCGGAGCGCGATCGGGCCGCGCTCGACCGCATCGTCGCCGAGCACGCCGGCCGCTGATCGCGCAGCCGAGGGCCACCCGGTCGCCACGCCCGCCTTGCGATCCCGCGGCGCATGGGGTTATCTAGGCGCCCCCATGGCCGATACCTCGACGAAGACCAGGAAGAAGGCGCCCGCCTCCAAGGGCGGCGGGAAGAAGACCTGCACGGTGGCCGGCTGCAAGCGCGCCTACCGCGCCAAGGGCCTCTGCTTCTTCCACTACCAGAAGTGGCGCCGCGGCGAGCTCCAGGACCGGCCGCGCCGCTTCGTGACCTGCTCGAAGGAGGGCTGCCGCAAGAAGGTGGCGGCCCACGGCATGTGCCGGGAGCACCACGACGCGTGGAAGGCGAGCCGCAAGAGCGCCAAGCTGTCCGCCGCCCCGGCGGCGCCGGCCGAGGCGCCCGCCGCCAGCTGAAGGGGCCCGGCAGATCCGTGGAGGACGCGGCGGCGCCGCGTCCCCGGGACCGTGCGCCGGTGCCGGGACGGCGAGCGGCGCCGTCAACGCCCCTCGCCCGCCTCGATGCGCAGCCTGCGCGCGATGGCGCGCGCGGCGGCCACCAGCAGCTCCGCGTCGCGCTGAGAGGGCTCCGCGCGCGCGAGCAGCTGCCGCCACTCGGCCAGGATGTGGTGCGGGTTCTGCGGGTTGAGGTAACCCGCGGCGCCGAGTACCCGCTCGAGCTGCGACCAGAGCGCCTCCATCGTCTCGTGGCGCGCTGGCGGACCCTCGACCGCCCGGCCCGCGGCCGGCTCCGCCGACTCGACCGCCAGCTCGTAGGCCACCACCGCGCAGGCCTGCGCCAGGTTCATCGAGTCGTAGGCGGCACCGGTGGGGATGGTGCAGAGGGCCTGGCACAGGTCCAGCTCGCGGTCCGAGAGCCCCCGCCGCTCCTCGCCGAAGACGATCGCCACCGGCCCCCGTGCGCTCCGCGCCCGCACCTCCGCTGCCAGCTCGCGGGGCGTCAGCCGGGGCCGCCCCGGCAGGTGGCGCGAGGTGGTCCCGCAGGTCCAGATGGCGCCGGCGAGCGCGTCCCGGGCGTTCACGTGGATGCTCGCCGCCTCCAGCACGTCGACCGCGCGCCGCGCCGTCCTCCGTGCCCGGAGCAGCACCTCCTCGCGCGCGGTCCGATCGCCGCCGCCCCGCGGCGCGCCCGCCCAGGAGGGGGGCGCGACGATGCAGAGCCGCGAAAGGCCGAAGTTCTTGAGGACGCGGGCCACCGATCCGATGTTCTCGGCCGAGGAGGGCCGGTGCAGCACGAAGGTCACGTTCCCGGGATCCAAGCGCCCTCCGACGTTAGAATCGGCCCGACCCACCCACCCAGGATGCTAGCATCGGGCCCCCTATGATCTCCGACTCCGCGCTGCGCGCGCAGCTCTCCCACACCCTCCGCCAGCTCGACCTGCCGCAGCTCGGGAAGCTGTACCGCGGGAAGGTCCGCGACAACTACTCCCGCGGCGATCGAATCCTGATGATCACGACCGACCGCGTGTCGGCCTTCGATCACGTCCTGGGGACCATCCCGTTCAAGGGCGAGGTCCTGTCGCGCCTCACGCTCTTCTGGTTCGACAAGGTGAAGGACATCGCTCCCACCCATCTCATCGCGTCGCCCGATCCGAGCGTGATGGTGGTGCAGCGCGCCCGGGCGCTCCCGGTGGAGATCGTGATCCGCGGCCACATCACCGGCTCGCTCTGGCGCGACTACCAGGCCGGGAAGGCCGGCGCGTACGGGATCGAGTGGCCGGCCGGCCTGCGCAAGGACCAGCGGTTCGACGCCCCGGTCATCACGCCGTCCACCAAGGCAGAGTACGGCCAGCACGACGAGCCGATCAGCGAGGCCGAGCTCCTGCGCCAGGGGCTGGTGGCGCCGGAGGTCTGGCGCGAGGCGACGGCGGTCGCGCACCGGCTCTTCGCGCGCGGCCAGGAGTGGGCGCGCAGCCGCGGTCTCATCCTGGTCGACACGAAGTACGAGATGGGCATCGCCGACGGGAAGCTGGTGGTCATCGACGAGATCCACACCCCGGACAGCTCGCGCTACTGGATCGCCGACGAGTACCCGGAGCGGTTCCGGCGCGGCGCGGACCAGGAGATGCTCGACAAGGAGAACATCCGGCAGTGGCTCATCCGCGAGCACGGGTTCTCCGGCCATGGCACGCCGCCCCCGCTGTCGGACGACGTGCGGGTGATGCTCGCCGCGAAGTACATCGAGGTCTTCGAGCGCCTGACCGGCCAGCCCTTCCTGTCCGAGGTGGGCAGCGTCGACGAGCGCATCCGCCGCAACCTGGCGGCGCACGGCTATCTCTAGGTCGCGCCCGCGCGCCCGCGCGGCGGCGCGACCGGCCCGGCGGCGCTCGACCGCGGCCGCCCCTACTCACCGAAGACGCGGCGGAAGATCGTGTCGACGTGCTTCAGGTGGTAGTCGAGGGCGAAGCAGGCGTCGATCTCGGCCTCCGAGAGCGCCCGCCGGACGTCGGGGTCGTTCCGGAGCGCGGTGCGGAAGTCCACCTTCTCCTCCCACACCTTCATCGCGTTCCGCTGGACGTAGACGTAAGCCTCCTGGCGCGCGACGCCCTTGCCCACCAGCGCCAGCAGCACCCGCTGCGCCTCGTGCAGGCCGCCCGTCAGCTCCAGGTTCTCCCGCATCCGCTCGGGGTAGACGCGCAGGCCCGCGATCATCCCGGCGAACCGGTGCAGGGCGAAGTCGAGGGCGAGGGTGGCGTCGGGCCCGATCACGCGCTCGACCGAGGAGTGGCTGATGTCGCGCTCGTGCCAGAGCGCCACGTCCTCCAGCGCCGCCACCGCGTAGGAGCGCACCAGCCGCGCCAGGCCGGTCAGGTTCTCGGAGAGGATCGGGTTGCGCTTGTGCGGCATGGCCGACGACCCCTTCTGGCCCGCCGTGAAGGGCTCCTCCGCCTCGCGCACCTCCGTCCGCTGCAGGTGCCGCACCTCCGTCGCCTGCTGCTCCAGGGTGCCCGCCGCGACCGCCAGGGCGCAGAACAGCTCGGCGTGGCGGTCCCGGTTCACCACCTGCGTGGCCGCCGGCTCGCCGCCCGCCAGGCCCAGCCGCTCCATCACGAACGCCTCCACGCGCGGGTCGACGTTGGCGAAGGTCCCCACCGCCCCCGAGATCTTGCCCACCGCGGCGGTGCGGGCGGCGCGCTCGATGGCGGCCCGCCGACGCCCCCAGGCGTCGTACCAGCCAGCCAGCTTGATCCCGAACGTCACCGGCTCGGCGTGGATCCCGTGGCTGCGGCCGATCATGGGCGTGGCGCGGTGCTCCTCGGCGCGCGCGCGCACGGCGCCGCGGACCCGGTCGATCCCGGCCAGGATCAGCGCGCTCGCCTCCCGGAGCTGCACCGCCAGCGTGGTGTCGAGCACGTCCGACGACGTCATGCCCTTGTGCAGGTGGCGGACGGCGATGCCGCCCCTCTCCTCCAGGAAGGTGAGGAAGGCGATCACGTCGTGCTTGGTGGTCCGCTCGATCTCCTCGATGCGGGCCACCTCCGCCGCGCCGAACTGGAAGCTCCCGAAGGCGGCCGCGAGCGCGCCGTAGTCCTCGGGCGGGACCTCGCCCAGGCGCACCATCGCCTCGCATGCGGCCAGCTCGACGTCGAGCCAGATGCGGAGGCGCCGCTCCGGCGACCAGATGCGGGCCATCTCCTGACGCGTGTAGCGGGGGATCATCCTCGTCTCCTCTCTCGCCGCCGGCCGCGCCCGGCGCGGGGTGAGCCGGGCGGGCGGCGCCGGCCGTCGCCCCTCACTGCCGGCCGGTGGAGCCGAACCCGCCGGCGCCCCGACCCGTCTCCGTCAGCTCCTCCGCCAGCGTCACCTCGACCCGGACCACGGGCGCGACGACGAGCTGCGCGATGCGATCGCCGCGGCGGATCGAGAAGGGCTGCTGGCCCAGGTTCACGAGCGCCACGCCCACCTCGCCGCGGAAGTCGGCGTCGACGGTCCCGGGGGCGTTCACCATGCCGATGCCGTGGCGGACGGCCAGCCCCGAGCGCGGCCGCACCTGCCCCTCGTGCCCGGGGGGCAGCTCGAGGGCGATGCCGGTCGGGACCAGCCGGCGCTCGCCGGGGGCGAGCACGCAGTCCTCGTCGGCGCGGAGGTCGAGGCCGGCGGCGCCGTCGGTCTGGTAGCCGGGCAGCTCGAGCGGCGGGCCGCGCGCTCCCACCCGCCGGACCTTGAGCGTGGGGCGCGTCATGGCCCCGCCCTCACCGCGCAGCGGCCCGGGCACGCGCCGACCGGCGGCTCACCCCTGCGACCCCGTGCCGCCACCCACGCCCTCGGCCTTCTTGCTCGCGGCCTCCGCCAGCGCCTCCTTGCGGCTGAGGCGGATCTTGCCGGCGCGGTCCACCGAGATGACCTTCACCAGGACCTCCTCGCCCTCGGAGAGCACGTCCGACACGCTCTTCACGCGCTTGTCCGCCAGCTCGGAGATGTGGATGAGGCCGTCGGTGCCGGGGAAGATCTCCACGAAGGCGCCGAACTCCGCGATCTTCCGCACCGTCCCGAGGTAGGTCTTCCCGACCTCCGCCTCCTGGGTCAGGTCGCGGATCCGCTTGATGGCGGCGGCGACCTGCTCCTGGTTCGAGCTGGCGATCGAGATCGAGCCGTCGTCCTCGATGTTGATCGAGCAGCCCGTCTGCGCGGTGATCTCCTTGATCACCTTGCCGCCGGGGCCGATCACGTCCTTGATGCGCTCGGGCCGGATCTTGATGGTCGTGATCCGCGGCGCGTAGGCGCTGATCTCGCTGCGCGGCTGCTGGATGGCCTTCATCATCTCGCCGAGGATGTGCTTGCGCCCCTCGGCCGCCTGCGCCAGCGCGCGCTCCAGGATCTCGCGGGTCACGCCGCCGATCTTGATGTCCATCTGGATCGACGTGATGCCGGCCTCCGTGCCGCAGACCTTGAAGTCCATGTCGCCGAGGTGGTCCTCGTCGCCCAGGATGTCGGAGAGGATGGCGATCTTCTCGCCCTCCTTGATGAGGCCCATGGCGATGCCGGCCACCGGAGCGCGGATGGGCACGCCGGCGTCCATGAGCGACAGGCAGCCGCCGCACACGGAGGCCATCGACGAGGAGCCGTTCGACTCCATGATGTCGGAGACGATGCGGACGGTGTACGGGAACTTGTCGTCCGGCGGCATCACCTGGCGCAGCGCGCGCTCCGCCAGCGCGCCGTGGCCGATCTCGCGCCGGCCGGGGCTGCGCAGGAACTTCACCTCGCCCACCGAGAAGGGCGGGAAGTTGTAGTGGAGCATGAACCGCTTGAAGTGCATCCCGGTGAGCTGCTCGATGCGCTGCTCGTCGTCGGCGGTGCCGAGGG
>JAJYHA010000076.1 GCA_021784995.1 Myxococcales bacterium | reverse complement strand
GATCCGGCCTCGGCGGCGCCGGCGCCCGGGGCCGCCTCCTCCACCTCGATGTCGACGAGCGGCTCGTGGACCCGCGCCAGCTGCCCCTCGGCCCGGTGCAGCCGCGCCACCCTCCCCCGTCGCGGCGACGGGATGGTGACGGTCGCCTTGTCGGTCATCACTTCCACCAGGGGCTGGTCCTCCTCGACGGGATCGCCCGGCGCCACCAGCCACCGCAGGATCTCCGCCTCGACCACGCCCTCGCCGATGTCCGGGAGGAGGAGCGCGAACGCCATGGGCACCTCGCTAGTAGCCGACCGCCTCGCGCACGGCGCGCAGGATGCGCGGGGCGCGCGGCAGGTACTCCGCCTCCAGCGTGTACGGGAAGGGCGTGTCGAAGCCGGTGACCCGCGCCACCGGCGCCTCCAGGTGCAGGAAGCACCGCTCCTGGATGAGCGCCGCCAGCTCGGCGCCGAACCCGCACGTGCGCGGCGCCTCGTGCACCACCACCGCCCGCCCCGTCTTGCTCACCGACGCCACGATGGCGTCGAGGTCGAGCGGCTGCAGCGAGCGCAGGTCGATCACCTCGCAGTCGACGCCCTCCCGCTCGGCCTCGCGCGCGGCCTGGTCGGACTCGTGCCACATGGCGCCCCAGGCCAGGACGGTGACCTGGCTCCCCGGGCGCGTCACCCGCGCCCGGCCGAGCGGGATCTCGACCTCGCCCTCGGGCACCTCGCCGCGGGCGGCGCGGTAGATCCGCTTCGGCTCCAGGAAGAGCACGGGGTCGGGGTCGCGGATGGCGCTGGTCAGCAGCCCCTTGGCGTCCTCGGGCGTCGCGGGCACCACCACCTTCAGCCCGGGCGTGTGGAGGAAGTGGGTCTCCGGCGACTGGGAGTGGTAGTGGCCGCCGCGGATCCCGCCGCCGTACGGCGAGCGGATCACGAGCGGGCAGGACCACTGTCCGCCCGAGCGGTAGCGGTACTTGGCCACCTCGCTCACGATCTGGTCCATGGCCGGGAAGATGAAGTCCGCGAACTGGATCTCCGGAACCGGGCGGAGCCCGTAGAGCGCCATCCCGACCGCCGTGCCGATGATGCCGCTCTCGGCCAGCGGGGTGTCGATCACCCGGTCCGCCCCGAACTCCGCGAAGAGCCCCTGCGTCGCGCGGAAGACCCCCCCGAACCTGCCCACGTCCTCGCCCAGCACCACCACGTTCGGATCGCGGCGCATCTCGAGCCGGAGGGCGTCGTTCACCGCCTGGATCACGTTGAAGGTGGGCATCGCGCCTCCGCCCCTCAGCGCCGCTCCCGCAGCTCGCCGACGCGCGGATCGTCCGCCAGGGCGCGCCGCAGCTCCTCGAGCTGCTCGCGCTGCTGCCGGAGCGGCTCGGCGTAGACGTGCTGGAACAGCGTCTCGACCGCGGGGCGCGGCGGGTGTGCCTCCGCCTCCCGGATGGCCGCCTGGACCGCCGCGCGCGCCTCCGCGAGCAGCCGGGCGTCGTCGCCCTCCCGCAGGAGGCCGCGGCCGGCGAGGTGGGCCCGCAGGCGCGCGATGGGATCCTTCCGGCGCCAGGACTCCACCTCCTCGGTGGGGCGGTAGGCGCGCGGATCGTCCGACGTGGAGTGGCCCTCGATCCGGTAGGTGACGCACTCGATCAGCGTCGGCCCCGCGCCGGCCGCGGCGCGCGCGCGCGCCCGCGACGTCGCCGCGTGGACGGCCAGCACGTCGTTCCCGTCCACCCGCACGCCGCCGATGCCGTAGGCGAGCGCCTTCTGCGCGATGGTCTCCGACGCGGTCTGCCGCTCGCGCGGCACGCTGATGGCCCACCCGTTGTTCCGGCACAGGAAGACCACCGGGACCCGGTGGACGCCGGCGAAGTTCAGCCCTGCGTGGAAGTCGCCGGCGCTGGTGGCGCCCTCGCCGAAGTAGACCAGCGACACCATCTCGTCGCCCTTGATCCGCGCCGCCCACGCGGCGCCGACCGCCTGCGGGATCTGGGTGGCGATCGGCGAGCTGATGGAGGCGACCCGTCCCGGCCGCCACGCCTCGTGGCAGGGCATCTGGTGGCCGAGCATCGCGTCGGCCGCGTTCCCCAGCAGGTCGCAGACGAAGGCCGCGAGCGGCATCCCGCGCAGCAGGGCCGCGCCGTGCTCGCGGTAGCAGGGGAAGATCCAGTCGGAGGGCGCCATGGCGCGCGCCGCGCCGAGCACGGCCGCCTCCTCCCCGATGGAGCCGATGTAGAAGCCGATCCGCCCCTGGCGCTGGAGCGTGATCATCCGCTCGTCGAGGTGCCGGTTCAGGATCATCCAGCGGTGGAGGGAGAGGAGCTCGGCGTCGGAGAGCTGGACCTCCCCGGGGACGGCCGTCCCGTCGTCGCGCATCACCCGGAGGAGTGGATAGGCCTCCTCGCTCTCCGGCCGTGCGGCCGGGCCGGTGCCCGCGCCGTTCCGGCGCGCCGGAGTCGCCGCCTCGGCCCCACCCCGCATCGCTAGCCTCCCGTCCGCACCCGGGCGGGATCGCGCGCCGCGATCTCCCCACGCAGGAAGAGCTCCGCGGCGCGGTAGCTCGACCGCACCAGGGGCCCGCTCGCCACGTACCGGAAGCCGCGATCCTCCCCCATCCGCGCGTAGTCCCGGAACCGCTCCGGGGCGATCCACTCCACGACCGGCAGGTGCCACGCCGACGGTCGAAGGTATTGACCGATCGTGACGATGTCGACCCCCACCCCACGCAGGTCGCGCAGCGTCTCGTCCACCTCCCCCGCGCTCTCGCCCAGGCCGACCATGATCGAGGACTTCGTCGTGACGGCCGGGAACTCCTGCTTCATCCGGGCCAGCACCGCGAGGGTCTGGTCGTAGCCGGCCCTCTGGTCGCGCACGACCGACGTGAGGCGCCGGACGGTCTCGACGTTGTTCGCGAAGACGTCGGGGGCGGCCCGGCCCACCGTGCGGACCGCCTCGGGATCGCCGCGGAAGTCGGGCGTGAGCACCTCCACCAGCAGGCCCGGGATCTCCTTGAGCCGCCGGATCGCCTCCGCGAAGTGCCCGGCGCCGCCGTCGGGCAGGTCGTCGCGGTCGACGCTGGTCACCACGATGTAGTCGAGGCCCAGGCCGCGGATCGCCTCCGCCAGGTGGCGCGGCTCCTCCGGATCGAGCGGCGGCGGGTGGGCGGCCGTCTTCACGTTGCAGAAGCGGCACCCGCGCGTGCACACGTCGCCCATGAGCATGACGGTGGCCGTGCCGCCGCCCCAGCACTCGGCCACGTTGGGGCAGTGCGCCTCCTGGCACACCGTGTGGAGACGGAGCGTCCCCAGCGTGGCGCGCACCTTCTGGTAGCGCTCGCCCCCCGGCACCCCCACCCGCAGCCAGGAGGGCTTGCGCGCGTCGACCGGCATCCCCGCGGCGCGGAGCTGGGCGGCCGCCTCGCGCCGCGCGCGCACCGGCTCGTCGGCGGGGTCGGCCACGGGTGGGCTCGTGTGTGGGCTCTGCGGCATGCGACGCTCCCTCCTCCTGCTATAGGCGGCCCGCGGACGCGCTTCAGCACATTATTGTAGTACGTGGCCCTCTCGCGGCAGCCCGGGCCGCCTCCCGCGGGAGCGCGGCCGGGAGCGTGAGGACGCGGGCCCGCGTGCTATAGTCGCGCGCCGTGAGTTCCTCCCCGGGTGACGTCTCCGTCGCGTCGCGAGTGGGCCTCGTGCCGGACGCGCCCGTCGCGCCCACCCGGATCCTGGTCGTCGACGACGACGCCACCGTGCGCGACGTGATCGGCGTGCTGCTGCGCGACGAGGGTTACGTCTGCGCGACCGCGACCACGGGGGAGCAGGCCATGGACCTGCTCCACGCCACCGAGTTCCACCTCGTGGTGGCCGACATGAAGATGCCGGGGAAGGACGGCCTGTGGCTCCTCGACCGGCTCCGGGCCGAGCAGCCCTCCACCGCCGTCGTCATGCTCACCGCCTTCGGCGACACCGAGGCCGCCGTCGAGTGCCTCCGTCGCGGCGCCTCCGACTACCTGCTGAAGCCGCCGAAGGTGACCGACCTCGTCCGCTCCATCGAGCGCGCGCTGGCGAAGCGGCGCCTGGAGCTGGCACGCCAGCGCTACCGCACCAGCCTGGAGCGGCGGGTGCGCGAGAAGACGGCCGAGCTGTCGCGCGCCCTCCGGCAGCTCGAGACCACCTACGAGAGCACGCTCTCGGCCCTGGTCCACGCCCTCGACGCCCGCGAGCACGAGACCTCGGACCACTCGCAGCGCGTGGTCCGCTACACGCTCGCCATCGCCGAGCGCCTCGGGGTCCCCGAGGACGACTTCCCCGACATCCGTCGCGGGGCGCTGCTGCACGACATCGGGAAGATCGGCGTGCCGGACGCCATCCTATCTAAGCCGGGACCGCTCGTGCCCGCGGAGTGGGAGGAGATGCGGCGCCACCCCCAGACCGGGTACACGATCATCCAGGACATCCCCTACCTCGCGCGGGCGGCGGAGATCGTGCTCAGCCACCAGGAGAAGTGGGACGGCACCGGCTACCCCCGCAAGCTGGCGGGAGAGGCGATCCCACTGGGAGCACGCATCTTCGCGATCGCCGACACCTTCGACGCCATCACCAGCGATCGCCCGTACCGCAAGGGCGGCCCCGTCGAGAAGGCGCGCCAGGAGATCCGGCGCTTCGCCGGGACGCAGTTCGACCCCCGCTGCGCCGAGGCCTTCCTCTCCATGGACGACGCGGTCATCGAGGGGCTGCGGCGACCGGAGTCGTCCGCGCCGGTCGTCCGGAGCGCCTGACCGCGCAGCTCACCGGCATCCGGCGGCGATCACGGGATCGCGCCGCCCTCCCCTACGGCACCACCGGCAGCGCCACCCGCGGCGCCTCCGCCTCCCGTGCGCCGGCCGCGGCCGCGCCGGGGCAGGCGCTCTCCTGCAGGTGCGTGTGGATCTTCATGGAGCAGAACTTCGGTCCGCACATCGAGCAGAACTCCGCGCTCTTGAAGGAGTCGTGGGGCAGCGTCTGGTCGTGCATCGCCCGCGCCCGCTCGGGATCGAGGGAGAGCGCGAACTGGCGGTTCCAGTCGAAGGCGTAGCGGGCCCGGCTGAGCGCATCGTCGCGATCGCGCGCGCCGGGGCGGTGCAGCGCCACGTCGGCGGCGTGCGCCGCGATCTTGTAGGCGACGAGGCCCTGCCGGACGTCCTCGACGTCGGGGAGCCCCAGGTGCTCCTTCGGCGTGACGTAGCAGAGCATGGCGGCGCCGTGCTGCGCGGCCACGGCCGCGCCGATGGCGCTCGTGATGTGATCGTACCCGGGCGCGACGTCGGTCACGAGCGGACCCAGCACGTAGAAGGGCGCCTCGTCGCAGAGCTCCCGCTCCTTCTGCATGTTGGCCGGGATCTGATCCAGCGGCACGTGCCCCGGCCCCTCCACCATCACCTGGACGTCGTGCCTCCAGGCGCGCCGCGTCAGCTCCCCGAGCACCTCGAGCTCCGCGAACTGCGCGGCGTCGGAGGCGTCCGCCAGGCATCCCGGGCGGAGCCCGTCCCCGAGCGAGAAGGCGACGTCGTAGCGCTGGAAGATCTCGCAGATGGCGTCGAAGTGCGTGTAGAGCGGGTTCTCCGCGCGGTGGGCCAGCATCCACTGGGCCATGAGCGCGCCGCCGCGCGAGACGATCCCCGTGATCCGGTGCGCCGCCAGCGGGACGAAGTCTCGCAGGAGCCCGGCGTGGATGGTCATGTAGTCGACGCCTTGCGCCGCCTGCGCCTCGATGATCTCGAGGAGCATGCCGGGGGTGAGGTCCGCCACCTCGTCCACGTGGGTCAGGCACTCGTAGATGGGCACCGTGCCCACCGGCAGCGGGCTGTGGCGGAGGATGGCCTCCCGGATCTGCGGGATGTCGCCGCCGGTCGAGAGGTCCATCACCGTGTCGGCGCCGTACTTCAGGCAGACGCGCAGCTTCTCCAGCTCCTCGGCGACGTCGCCCACCACGGCGCTGTTCCCGATGTTCGCGTTGATCTTGCAGGTGGCGGCGAAGCCGATCGCCATCGGCTCGAGCTCCGGATGCCGGACGTTGGCGGGGACGATCATGCGCCCGCGCGCCACCTCGTCCCGGATCCTCTCCGCGGGGAGGCGCTCGCGC
>JAJYHA010000084.1 GCA_021784995.1 Myxococcales bacterium | reverse complement strand
CGACCCTGGCGGAGGCGGGGGCCGGCGACCTGGCCTACCTGGATCCGCCGTGCGCCGGCAGCGGCCACCGTTACGCGGCCGGCCTCGATCCGGAGCGGCTGTTCCGAGTCCTGGCCGACCTGAACCGGCGCGGCGTGCGCTGGGCGCTCTCCTTCGACGGCCGGCGCGGCGACCTCGACCTCACCCACCCGGTGCCCGTGGCGCTCTTTCGTCGCCACCTCTACCTTCGCAGCGGGCGCTCCACGCTGGCGCAGGTGCTCAACGGCGGGGGCGACGTCGTCCACGAGTCGCTCTACCTGAGCCATTGACGGCGCCGGCCGCGGCGCCGCTCACATCCCCGGCAGCCGCGGGACCCGCCGGAGCTTGGACGCCTTGTAGTACGCGCCCCAGCCCTGCTTCATCCAGTGGCCGACCACCGGGAGCGGCACCATCCGCTCCCGCGCCGCGTCGCGGTGGACGAAGGCGGCGCCGTTGCCCATGTCGAGGAGGCAGGTGATGGCGAGGTGCGGCAGGTAGCTCTGCCGCTCGGCGCGGCCCGCCTCCCGTGCGGCGAGGTTGGCGGCCGCGACGCGCGCCATGACCTCCGCGAGGTGGCCCTGCTTGGCGCGCCACTCCGGCCCCTGCAGCGCGGCCGCGTCGCCGACGGCCCACACGCCCGGGCGACCCTCCACGGCGCAGTGCTCGTCGGCGCGCACGAAGCCGGCCTCGTTCAGCGGGAGATCGGAGGCCGCGAGCACCGGGTGCCCGGCCACGGCGGCGAGGAACATCACCAGGTCGGCCTCGAGCCGCGACCCGTCCTCGAAGGCCACGCCGGCCGGATCGAACGCGGCGATCCTCTTCCCGAAGCGCGTCGCGATGCCGAGCCGGCCGAACAGGGTCTGGATCGCCCGCACCGCCCGCTCCCCCATGCGCGCACCCGGGCTCTCCATGGGCGCGAAGAAGGTGAGCTCGAAGCGGTCGCGCAGCCCGCGCCGCCGGAGCAGCGTGTCCAGGTTGAACATGACCTCGAAGGCCGGACCGCCGCGGACCCCGGAGCCGTCCTTCGGGTTGCCGCCGAAGCCGATGGCGATGCGCCCGCGCCCCGACGCGAGGAGCGCGTCGAGCGCCACCTTCATCCTCGCCGCCCCGTGCGGATCTCCGCCCACGGTGTGCGTGTGCTCGACGCCCTTCGGGCGCAGCCTGTCGCCGCCGACGGCCAGCACGAGGTGGTCGGCGACGAGCTCCTCTCCGTCCACGACCACCGCCCGCCGGCTCGAGGCGATCGACTCCGCCCTCCCCTCGACGAAGCGGAACCCGTGCCGCCGTGCGACGTCGGCCAGGTCGAGCCGGACCTCCTCCTCGGTCCGCTCGCCGGTCACCACCCAGATCGAGATCGGATAGACGAAGAGGTAGGGCCGGTCCGAGACCAGCGTCACCTCGTGGCCGGCCTTCCGGATCTGGATCGCGGCCTCGAGGCCCGCGAAGCCGCCGCCGAGGACGAGTGCATTCGCCATGGCGATGAGAGCCAGGCGCACCGCAAAGGAGGCCGCGCGCTTACTCGCCGGGCGTGAACCGGCCGTCCAGGAAGGCCTGGACGGCCTGGAAGAGCAGCATCCGGTTCTTCTCCATCATGACGGTGTGCGTCCCCTCCCCGATCTCGACGTAGCTCCGGTAGGGCGCGCCGGTGAGGCGGGCGAAGTAGGCGTGGAGCATGTAGCTGGGGAGGTCGGCGTCCCACTCGGCGTGCGCGAGGAAGGTGGGGACGCGGATGAGGCCCGGGTCGTAGAGCGGCTTGCCGGCGCCCCAGAACTCGCGCGTGTCCTGCAGCGTGCCGTTCGGCGCCCGGAGGACCGGCGGCGTCTGGCGGGCGCCCACCGGGTCGGACGCGAAGGTCGCGTCCGCCCAGGCCTCGTACCACCCCGCGGGGATGAGATCGGCCTTCCTGTCCTCGGGGACCCCCGTCAGCCAGCGAGCCTTCGTGCGGTCGCGCGAGAGGGTCCGGTAGGCGCCCAGCTTGCCGCCCGAGTCCGTGAGCGAAGGCGTCGTCCGCAGCCACATGGGCGCGTACAGGACGAGCTTGTTCACCTTCGCGTTGTTCTGGCTCGTGTACCAGCCCATCGTGCTGGTCCCCCACGACCAGCCCATGAGGTCGATGCGCTCCACGCCGCGCCGCTTGCGGATGAACTCCACGACCGCGCCCACGTCCTTCACCGCGGCCGCGGTGCGGGCCACGGGCGCGTTCGCGTCGGCGGGCTGGTCCATCTCGGGCGGCCGGGTCGAGCGGCCGTAGCCGCGGACGTCGACGAGGTACACGTCGTAGCCGTGCCGCGCGATGTACTCCATCCACGAGAGGCCGTTCAGCGGCAGGTCGAAGGTGGTCTCCGCGGGGTAGGACGAGCCGTGCACGAAGAGGAGGACGCGCTCGCCCGCGACGGTCTTCATCCCGGCCGGGTGCTTGTTGCGGACGTAGAGCTGGATGCCGGGATCGACCGCGGGGACGAGGAACTCCTCCGTGACGAGGGTGGGAGCGCCGGCGTCGGCGGTGTGGCTCGCGAGGAGCATGGTCGTGACCGTGAGCAGGAGGATCGACGTCATCGGGTCTCCGGACGCCGAAGGAGTGTAAGCGCGCCCGCAGCGATCCGCAGGGGTGCGGCAAACGAGCGCAGGCGATGTTAAGCTGCAGGGGAGAACAGTACCAGCCCGGCCCGGCCGTTCGCCGCCCGGAGGTGTGACGCATGCTATCCATCTCGCCCGCCGCCGCCGACCTGATCCGGGCGCGAAACGCCCCCATCCGCCTCGACCTTCCGCCGCGCGCGGGCGGGGGGTGCTGCCTGCCCGACATCCAGGAATGTCCGGCCGTTCGCTTCGGCGCTCCGCGCGACGCGGCGCGGTACGACGCCCGGATCATCGACGGGCTCACCGTCTACGTGCCGCGCGAGTTCCCCTCGCAAGGGCCGCTCACCATCGCGGTCCAGTCGTTCCTGGGCTTCCGGCGCGTGGTGGTCGAGGGCTGGCGCCTGCTGTAGGAGCCCGCCACCGCCCGGGTGCGGCCCCACCTCGCGCACCTCTCCGCGGGGACGCGCAGCCGGACGGGGCGGCAGCGCCCGCGCCCTGGAGTAGGATGTCTCCATGCTCGGCGGCCTCCGAGCCGCGGTGCCCCCGGACGCGCTCCAGATCGCGCTCGTGCTCGCCCTCGCCTTCTTCATCGGCCTGGAGCGCGAGGAGCACAAGCAGCGCGAGACCGGCTACGCCTTCGGAGGCGTCCGGACCTTCCCGCTCATCGGGCTCGTGAGCTACGCGCTGGCCCTGATCGCCGCGCCCGGGCTCGGCCCGTGGGTGGTCGGGCTCGCCGTGGTCGGCGGCTTCATGCTGCTCTCCTACGCCCACCGGCTCGGCCGGGAGCCCGCGGGCGGCGTCACCACCGAGCTGTCGGCCCTGGCCACCTACCTGGTGGGCGGGCTGGTCCAGCACGAGCAGTACTGGATCGCGACGACCATCGGGGTCATCAGCGTGCTCCTGCTGGAGCTGAAGAAGGGGCTGGAGGGGCTCGCCCGGCGCTTCGCCTCGGAGGAGATCGTCACCGTCGCCAAGTTCCTGGTGCTGGCGGCCGTGATCCTGCCCGTCGTCCCTGCGCGGGAGCTGACCTCGTTCCACATCAACCCCTTCCGGACGTGGCTCGTCGTCGTCGCGGTGAGCGGCGTCTCGTTCGCCAGCTACGTCGCCGAGCGGATCCTCGGCGGGCGCGGCGGCGTGCTGCTCTCGGCAATCCTCGGCGGGGCCTACTCGTCGACCGTGACCACGGTCGTCCTGGCGCGCCAGGCCCGGGAGGAGGCGCGGCCGAACCTCCTCGCCGGCAGCATGCTGACCGCCTCCAGCGTCATGTACGCCCGCCTGGTCGTCCTGCTCTCGCTCTTCAGCGCCGAGCTCGCCGCCACGCTCGCGCCGGCGTTCGGCGCGCTCGCCCTCCTCGGCTGCCTGGCCGGGTGGGCCTTCTCGCGGCGGCGCGACGGGGAGGAGCGCGCGGCGCAGCGGCAGCGCGCGCCGAGGAACCCGCTCGAGCTCGGCGCCGCGGTGCTGTTCGCCGCCGTCTTCGTGGCGGTCCTCGTGGCGACGGCGCTCGTCCAGCGCCACCTGGGCCGGGCGGGCCTCTTCTCGCTCGCCGCCCTCATGGGCGTGACCGACGTCGATCCCTTCATCCTCGGCCTGGCGCAGGCGGGCCCCGCGGTGACGCCGGTGCCGGTCGCCGCCGCGGCGATCGTGATCGCGGCCGCCAGCAACAACGTCGTCAAGGCCCTCTACGCCTTCGGGTTCGCCGACCGCACCACCGGGCGCAGGGCGCTCCTGCTGCTCCTCGCGCTGGCGCTGGCCGGCCTGGCGCCGCTCGCCTGGACGTGATCCGCCCAGGACGCGCGCGCGGAGGGACGGCTCCCCGTGGGGGCGCCGTCACCCCGGTGAGCGCAGGAACTCCAGCAGGGCCCTCTCGTAGACGGGGAACGCCTCGACCTGCGGGACGTGGCCGACCCCGGGGATCTCGACCAGCCGCGCTCCCGGGATGCGCTCCCGCGCCAGCTTGCCGAGCCGCTCGTAGTTCCCCATCGTCGCCTGCACCTCGGGCGAGGCGAATGCCTTCCCCAGGGCGGTCCGGTCGCGTGTCCCGATGATGAGGAGGGTCGGGACGCGGATCCGCGGCAGCTTCGGGACGAGCGGCTGCGTGAAGATCATGTCGGTGGTCAGGGCGCCGTCCCACGCCACCTTCGGCCAGTCGGGCGAGCGGGTCCAGCCGGCGAGGAGGCGGGTGTGCACCTCGTACTCCGGCCTCCACGCGCCGGCGTAGTAGGCGTTGCGCTGGTACTCGCGGACCGACTCCGGCGTCGCCTTCAGCTCGCCGCGGTACCAGTCGTCCACCGTCCGCGGCGGGACGAGGGCCGCGTAGTCCTCGAGCCCGATCGGGTTCACCAGGACCAGCTTCTCGGTCGCCTCGGGATAGGCCACCGTATAGCTGCCGGCGAGCATCCCGCCCATCGAGTGGCCGACGACGACCGTCCGGGAGATCCCGAGCGACGCCAGCAGCGCGCGCGTGTTGGCCGCCAGCTGCGTGAAGGAGAACTGGTAGGCCGCGGGCTTGCTCGAGCGCCCGAAGCCGAGCTGATCGGGCGCGACGCAACGGAAGCCGGCGCGCGTGAGCGATTCGATGGTGGTCTGCCAGTCGCTCGCGTTGAAGTTCTTGCCGTGCAGCAGCAGCACGACGCGCCCGTTCCCGGCGCCGTCGGCCGGCCCGACGTCGAGGTAGGCCATCCGGAGCCGCTGACCCTGGCTCTCGAGCTCGAAGAGGTGGACCGGCCAGGGATAGGGGAACGTGCTGCCCTCTGCGTCGTAGGCGGGCTCGGGAGGCGGAGAGCCAGCCCGCACCGGGGAGGCGAGGGCGAACAGCACGGCCGCGGCGAGGGCGCGCGAGATCATGGCCGCTTCTTAGCGCCCGGAGCGCTCCCGGACCAGCGCGCTCCGGACGTCACCGGCCCCCTGCGGGGGGTGCGGGGCCGGGGCGACGGTCCGCCGCTCGTCGCGAGCGGGCCACGGGTGGAGCGGGTGCGGCGCCGGCGTGGCCTCGACGTCCTCCCCGCGATACAAGGAAGCCCCACCCACGCGGAGGAGCCACGATGAACACCATCCGTCACCGCCTCGCCACCCTGCTGGTCGCGCTCGCGGCGCCCACGGTCGGGCTCGCGCAGATGCCGAGCCTCGACGCGGCGAAGGCCCAGACCGGCCTGATGAAGGAGGAGGCGGGCGCCACCGCTGGCGCCGCCAAGCAGGAGGCCGCTGCCACCGGGGGCGCGGCCAAACAGGAGGCCGCCGCGAAGGCCACCGCGGCCCGACAGGGCGCGAGCACCAAGGCCACGGGGCTCGCCGACAAGGCCAAGTCGAAGGCGAAGGCGGCCGGCAAGTCGGGCGTCGACAAGGGCGCGAAGAAGGGGATGCAGAAGGCGAAGGCGGTGGTCGGGGAGGACCGTGCGGCCGCGGCCGAGGGCGTGGTCAAGCAGAAGGGCGACGCCGGGGTCGACAGGGGGGTCGACAAGGCAGCCGAGAAGCTCGAGGGCAAGCTGAAGTGACCCCGGCGGCCCGCGCCGGCCGCGCACCGAGCGTGCTGGCCGGCGCGGGCCTCGA
>JAJYHA010000269.1 GCA_021784995.1 Myxococcales bacterium | reverse complement strand
CGCCCGCGTCCGGCGCGAGGCACCGGCGCCCTCGCGCTCCGGAACGTGCCGGTATAGATAGGGCCGTTCCTCTCCAGGAGGCACCTCGATGTCCATCCCTCTCGTGGAGCCGCTCCACCACCTCGCCCTCGCCACCGAGGCGGTGCCGACGATGTCCTTCGACCTCGTGTCGATGTGGCACACGATGGGCGTCTTCTCGAAGTTCATCGCGGCCGTGCTCGGCGTCATGAGCATCTACTCGCTGGGCGTGATGGCCGAGCGGATGGTGACCTACTCGCGCGCGAGCGACGCCTCGCGGCAGTACGCCGAGAAGCTGCGCGGCCTGCTGCCGGAGCGCAGGTACGGCGAGGCGGTCACCCTGGCCAGGCAGCTCGGGCGCGGCCACCTGGCCAAGGTGCTCGGGCTCGCCATCGAGGAGTACGACCGCGGCGTGCGCGCGATGCAGCGCCGGGGCGGCAACGACGAGGTGGGTGGCTTCGACGTCGTCGCCGCAGTGAACCGGGCGATCGACCGCAGCTCGATGCGCACGGTGGCGGACCTGCGCCGCGGGCTGGGCGCCCTCGCCACCGTCGGGTCGACGGCCCCCTTCGTCGGCCTGCTCGGGACGGTGGCCGGCATCATCACGGCCTTCCAGGCCATGGCGACGACGGGGTCCGGCGGCCTCGGCTCCGTGTCGGCAGGCATCGCGGAGGCGCTCGTCACCACCGCCTTCGGCCTGCTGGTGGCCATCCCGGCCGTCATGATGTTCAACTACCTGACCAACCGCGTCGAGGACATGCAGGTGGACATCAGCGACTCGGCCAACGAGCTGGTGGACTACTTCCTGAAGGAGGGGAGGAACGAGCCGTCCGTGCCCGTGAAGTAGGCGCCGCGCCGGGGAAGCCACCATGTCGATGGAGATCGGCGGCAAGGGCGTCAAGAGCGACATCAACGTCACGCCCCTGGTGGACGTGGTGCTGGTGCTGCTCATCATCTTCATGGTGATCACGCCCCTGCTGCAGCGCGGAAAGCCGGTCCAGCTCCCCCGCGCGAAGCTCGTCTCGGCGCTGAAGCACGGCGGCGATCCCATCCTGCTCTCGGTCACCGCCGACGGGCGGACCTACATCGACAAGAGGGAGGTCCCGCGGAAGCAGATCGGCGAGGCGCTCACGGCCGAGATGATCGCCATGCCGGGGTCGCCCGTGATCGTGAAGGGCGACCGGGCGCTCGCCTACAGGACCGTGCGCGAGGTGATGCTCGAGATCTCGAAGACCCACCTCATCGGCGTGTCGCTCGCGGCCTCGGAGATCGAGGCCGGGGAGGCGCGCTAGCCATGGCGATGGGGCTGGGGACCCGGCGTCCCGTCACCGACATCAACGTCACGCCGCTCATCGACGTCGTGCTGGTGCTGCTCATCATCTTCATGGTGATGACGCCGCTGGCCGAGAAGCAGATGTTCATGCGCGTCCCGGAGTACGAGCCCAGCGCGCTGCCCGTGCCGCCCGACCAGGTCCCTCCGGACCAGACCGTGCTGACCTTGAGGGCGGACGGGCGGGTGATGCTGAACCGCCAGGAGAAGTCGGTCGACGAGGCCATGGCGTACCTGCACGACGCGTACGCCGGCCACCCCTCGAAGGTGCTCTTCTTCAACGCCGAGGACGCCGTCAAGTACGACCTGGCGGTCAAGGTGCTCGACCTGGCGCACATCGCCGGCGTCAACACCATCGGGATGATGACCGACCCGCCGGCCACGCCGGATGCGGCCACGCCGGCGCCGGCGCCGTAGGCGCGCGCCGACCGGTCCGGCCGCGAGCGATCACGCCGCCGGCAGCCGCTCCAGGACCGCCTGCAGCTCCGGCGGCAACGGGCTCTCCACGCGCACCGTGCCACCCTCCGGCCGCTCGAACCCCACCAGCGACGCGTGCAGGAAGTGCCGTGGGAGGCCCTCCATGGCAGCGGCCGGACCACCGTAGAGCAGGTCACCGACCACCGGGTGGCCGAGGTGGGCGAGGTGGGCCCGGATCTGGTGCATGACTCCGGTGACGATCCGCACCTCGAGCAGCGTGTGCTCCGGGAAGGCCTGCCGCACCTCGTAGTGCGTCTCGGCCGGACGTGGCCGCCCCGTCGTCCGCGGCGGCCGGTCCGGATCGGGGACCGGGATCACCTTTCCGCCACGCGCGGCCAGCGCCACCGAGCAGACCCCGCCCGCCGCCACCCGTCCGGCCACGAGCGCCAGGTAGCGCTTCTCCACCTCTCGGCGCGCGAGCTGTCCCCGCAGCGCCTCCCACGCGGGCCGCGCGCGCGCGAAGAGGACGCAGCCGCTCGTCTCGAGGTCGAGCCGCTGGACGGCGCCTCCGTCGCGCGGCTCCGGCGACGCGCCGGAGCACTCCGGGTAGCGCGCCACAACCGCGCCCGCCAGCGTCCCGCGCTCCTCGTCGCGCAGCGGGTGCGTGGCGATCCCCGCCGGCTTGTCGGCGACCAGCCAGCCGGGGCCCTCCGCCAGGATCCGCAGCGGCAGCTCCGGCTCCGCCACCACCGGCCCGCCGCGCCCCTCCAGCTCCACGACCACCAGCGCGCCCGGGAGGGCGGGGTCACGACCCCGCGCGCGCCGCCCGCCCAGCGCCACGCGCCCGGCGGCGAAGGCCTCCTTCACGACGGCCCGGCCCACGCCGAGCGCGTCGGCCAGCGCCCGGTCGAGCCGGCCGTGCACCGTGGACGGCAGGCGGATCTCACGCTTCATCTCGTCACCGGGCGCGCCGCCGCATGGGCATGTAGCCGGCCATGAGGTGATCGTCCACGTCGGCCCGGTCCGTCCCTCCGCCCCGGAACGGCGGCGCGCGTAGCCACATCCTGATCTTCACGATGCCCTCCACGCGAAAGGGCGCCACCACCTCGTCGGGCGCCAGGCCCAGGTAGTCGCCGAGCAGCACGCGGATCCGCCGGTCGTACGCGCGGCGAGGGAGGGCGCGGTGGCGGCGCCCCGGGTGCAGCGAGCCGTCGAAGCGCATCGACGCATGGTAGAGCTCGTGCAGGACGGTGGCGATGCGCTCGTCCGCGGTGGAGGCCGCGAACCAGAGCGGCCGCAGCGTGATCACGTAGAGCATGCGCCGGCCGCGCACGCGGACGAAGCGGCGCCGCGCCCCGTCGCCCCGCGAGAGCAGGCTCGCCGGCCGGATGGTGGCCCGCGACGTCCCGCGGGCCTCGCCCGCCACCACCAGGACGCGGGAGGCGCGCACGTGCGCCAGCTCGGGCAGGCGCACCGCCACGTCGCGGATGAGCCGCTTCACGGCGAGCGTCATGTTGGGGTGACGCGACACGGGACACCGTTACTGCGCCTGCCGCCGCCGCACAAGCGCACGATATCGCGTGGCGCGCCCTGCGCGGCCCCGTCCTTGAAGGGCCCGGACGGGGCCGCTAGGATGGCGCCATGCTCCTCCCGCTCGCAGGCGCGCTGCTCGTCGCGGTGGCGATCGCGCTCGCCGTGCAGGGCATCCGCGAGCGGCGCGCGACCGCGGCCGACCTCCGAGCGCTCCGCGAAGATCTGCTCCGGCTCTCCCGCGCGCTGGGCAACGACGCGGCGGCGCGCGCCGGATCGCGCGGCAGGCCCCCTGCGCCGGAGCACCGCGAACGCGCGGGCCTGGCGGCGGTCGAGGACGGCGGCCCGCAGGGCCGGAGCTCCCGCACGCTCCATTGACCCCGGGCCCGGCGCGGTGCTGGAGACGACCCCCGTGCCCTCCTCCGCCCCCACGGGCCGCGGCGCGAGGCCGGCGGAGGCGGCAGTCGGCCTGCGCGCCGCGACCTGGATAGCCCTCGTCGCCTTCGCCGTCCTGGCGCTGGTCTCGGCCCGGCACGGGCAGGACCTGACCGTGTTCTGGCGCGCGGCGCGCCGGCTGGTCTCGGGTGCGCCCCTGTATCGCGACGACGAGTGGCTCGCCTGGCGCTACGCCCCCGGCGCCGCGCTCCTCTTCGCGCCCCTGGCGGCCCTGCCGCTCGGCTGGGCGCGGGCGGCGTGGCTGGTCCTGGTCGCCGGCTCCGGCGTGCTCCTGGTGCGGTCCCTCGCGCGGCGCACGCAGGGGGCCCCGCCCACCCTGGTCGCCCTGTGCACCCTCCTCGCGCTGGCGAGGCCGCTGGTGGAGGAGTTCGCCTGCGGCCAGGTCAACCTGGTGCTGACCACCCTCCTCGTCGCCGCCTTCGCGATCGAGGACCGGAGGCCCGTCGCCGCCGGAGCCCTGCTGGCGGTCGCGGTGGGGTTGAAGCTCGCTCCGGCCATCCTGGTGGTCGACGCCGTTCTCCGGCGCCGCGGGCGGGTGCTGGGCGGCGTCGCGCTGGCGGGGGTGCTGCTCGTACTCGCACCCGTCCCCTTCTACGGGCTCCGCGGCACGGTCGCGCTCCACGGCGCCTGGTTCCGCTCGCTCACCGGCACCTCGCCCGAGCTGATCACCTCGCCCGGCAACCAGTCCGTCTTCGGCGTGGCGGCGCGGCTCGGGATCCCCTCCGCGGTGGCGGCGCTGGCGTGCGTGGCGCTGCTCGGCTGGCTGCTCGCGCTCCGCCGCCGCGACGCGCGCGAGCCGCTGCTGCTGTGGGCGACGGCCTTCGCGAGCCCGATGGGGTGGATCCAGAACCACGTCTTCGGGCTCCCGGCCGTGTACGGCGCCCTCGGCGGCGCAGGCGGCGGCGAGCGGGCGCTGCTGGCCGCGGTCGGCGTGGCGCTCCTCGTTCCCATGTACGACCTGGGAGGTCCTCGCCTCGAGGCGTGGGCCTTCGAGCGCTCGGTGCCGGCGCTCGCCCTCGGGCTGCTCCTCGCGTGCGCGGCCTGGCGCCTGGTGCGGCGGGACCGCCGGCTAACCGGGCCGGCGCGGTGAGCCGCGGCCACGCCCGGGCTCCACCGACGGGTCGGGCTCGAAGCGCGCCCCTTGCGGGCGCCTCCGGTAGAGCAGGAGCGTCCGGCCCAGGATCTGCGCCACCTGCGCCCCGGCGCCCGCCGCCAGCCGCTCGGCCGCCTCGAAGCGATCCTCGGGGCTCTCGGTCCCGACCTTCACCTTCACCAGCTCGTGGTCGTGGAGGGCCTGGTCGAGCTGCCGGATCACGCCGTCGGTGACGCCCTCCTTGCCCACTTGCACCACCGGCGCCAGGTGGTGGCCGGCGGCGCGGAGACGCTTGCGGAGGGTGCCGCTCGGCATCAGCGAGCGCTTCCTGGGGTGGGTCGAGGCCGGCACGGTCACCTCTTCAAGTACTTCAGCTCGCGGGCGAGCTCGACGTGGGAGGGTTCGAGGGCCAGGCCTCGACGCAGGTGGCGCTCCGCGCCCGCGACGTCGCCCATGATCCTGGCCATCTTGCCGAGGAACAGATAGCCCGACAGGCAACGCGGCATCTCGCCCAGCGCGGCCTCGATGGCCGCGGCGCTCTCCTGGTGCTGCCGCTGCTGCTCCTGGGGCGGCCGGTCGCGGGCCAGCAGGAAGCGCACCCAGCCGGCCCAGACCCGGAACTCCGCCTCCTCCGCGTGCAGGCGCGTGGCCTCCTCGAGCGCGGCGAGCGCTGCCGCGTACTGCCGGCCGCTCACGAGCTGCTGCGCCTTCCGGAAGATCTCCTCCGAGCGGAGGATCGCGGAGACGTCCACGTCCCCCAGGCTCCCCGTGGTGAGCCTCGCCAGGTACTCGGCGCGCGCGCGCTCGTCGGCCAGCACCCGGTACGCCTCCCCGATGCGCGCGAAGAGATCCGCGCGCAGCCGCTTCGCGTCGTCCGGATCAGCGGCCGGAGCGGCGTCCGGGTGGTAGCGGCGCGCGAGCTGGAAGTAGGAGGCCTTCACCTGCGCGGTGTCGGCGTCGCGGGCCACCCCGAGCACCTCGAAGTGATCGGCCGCGGCGAGCCGCTCGTGCAGCGCCCGGAGGGAGGCCAGCTCGTCGGCCCGCGGAGCCAGCTTGACCAGAGCCCCGTGATGCCGATCCACGCGATGCGAGAGTTCCTCGGCGGTACAGGGCGGCCAGCAGTTACTTGGATGATGGTCGCGACGCACACGCCTGGGTGCGTCCCGCACAAGCATCCTGGATGGATGGGCGGGTCACAGACAGCTATGGAAAGTTAGGGATGTCCTGGGAGCAGCTCGCGCTCGCTCCAGTCTGGTTAGCTGGATCGAGGGATATTCCAAATTGCCACCCATAGTACGCCTTAGCCAGGCA
>JAJYHA010000150.1 GCA_021784995.1 Myxococcales bacterium | reverse complement strand
GGTCGGGGGCCCGCCGGCTCCTCGGGCTCGATCGCCCCGACGGCCCCGACGGCCCCGACGGCCCCGACGGCCCCAACGGCCCCAACGGCCCCGGTCGACCCGGCCGCGCGGCGAGCGGCGCGCGCTCGCCTGCGCACGCCGCTCGCCGACGTGCCACGCGTCCACTCGGCGCCCCGCGCGCTGCTGGAGGATCGCGACCACGGGACGGTGGAGCGGGCGCTCGCGTTCTGGCCCAGGGGCTACCAGGACCGGACGGTCGTCCACAGCATCGCGGAGCTGCGCACGGGCGAGCCCGGGATCGCGCTCGGCCAGGTCCGCGCCTCCCGCGCGCGCAGGATGCGGAGCGGGAAGCCGATGCTGGAGGTCGAGCTGGCGGACGCGACGGGGCGGCTGGGCCTCGTCTTCTTCAACCCGCCGCCCTGGAGGCTCCGCCAGTTCGGCGCCGGAACGACGCTCCTCGTCTCCGGCAAGGTCACGGAGGGCTTCGGCGGCCGCCGCCAGATGGTCCAGCCCGAGGTGGAGGGGCTTGCGCCCGGCGACTCCGCCAACTTCGGACGCATCGTCCCGGTCTACCCGGGCCCGGCCGACCATCAGCACCCGGCGCTCCGGAAGCTCATGCGGCGCCTCTGCGACGAGTACGCACCGTCGGTGCCCGATGACCTGCCGGCGGCCATCCGCGCCCGCCACCGGCTGCTCCCCGTGGGCGAAGCGATCCGCCAGGCGCACTTCCCGCCCGCGGGCACCGACGTCGCGCACGCCGCCGATCGCGCCACCCCGGCCTTTCGCCGGCTGATCTTCGAGGAGCTCTTCTTCCTGCAACTCGCGATGGCGCTGCGCCGCCAGGGGGTGCGCCGCGAGCGCGGCCTCGCCTTCGACGTCGCGCCCGACCGCCTGCGGGAGGTGACGGCGCTCCTGCCCTTCGCGCTCACGGGCGCGCAGCGGCGCGCGCTGGGCGAGATCGCCGACGACATGGGGCGGCCCGAGCCCATGAACCGCCTCCTGCAGGGCGACGTGGGCAGCGGCAAGACCGCCGTCGCGTTCGCGGCCATGATGCTCGCCGTCCGGTCGGGCCACCAGGCGGTGCTCATGGCCCCCACGGAGATCCTGGCCGAGCAGCACGCCCGCACGCTGGCGGGCTGGCTCGCGGGCAGCGGCGTGCAGGTCGCGCTGGTGGGCGCCCGCACGCGCGGCGCGTCGCAGCGCGAGGCGCGGGCGGCGGCGGCCAGCGGGCGGGCCCGGATCGCCGTGGGAACGCACGCGCTGCTCGAGGAGGAGGTCGGCCTGGAGCGGCCGGGGCTGGTGGTGGTGGACGAGCAGCACCGCTTCGGGGTCCTGCAGCGGGCGCGCCTCGTGGCCAAGGGCGTCCGGCCGGACGTCCTGGTGATGACCGCCACGCCCATCCCGCGCACGCTGGCGCTCGCCTTCTACGGCGACCTCGACCAGTCGAAGATCGACGAGCTGCCGCCGGGGCGCACGCCGGTGGAGACGCGCGTCTTCCGCGAGGGCCAGCGCCGGCGTGCCTACGACCTGGCGCGGCGGGAGGTGGAGGCAGGGCGCCAGGCCTACGTCGTCTACCCGCTGGTGGAGGAGTCCGACGCCAGCGACCTCGCCGACGCGACGAGCGGCGCCGAGGAGCTGGCGCGCGTCTTCGCGCCCCACCGCGTCGGCCTGGTCCACGGGAAGCTCCGGGCGGCCGAGAAGCAGGCCGCCATGGACGCCTTCCGCGGCGGCACGATCGCCGTGCTGGTGGCCACCACCGTCGTCGAGGTGGGCGTCGACGTGCCCAACGCGAGCGTGATGATCGTGGAGCACGCGGAGCGGTTCGGCCTCTCGCAGCTCCACCAGCTCCGGGGGCGGGTCGGCCGCGGGGCGGCGCGCAGCCACTGCCTGCTGGTGGCGCACCGGGAGGGCTCCGGCGAGGAGGCGCGCGATCGCCTGCGCGTGATGGAGGAGACGCAGGACGGGTTCGAGATCGCGCGCGCCGACCTCCGCATCCGCGGCTACGGCGAGCTGCTCGGGACCCGCCAGTCGGGTCACCGGCTGCTCGACATCGCGGACCTGTACCGCGACGAGGCCATCCTCGGGCAGGCGCGGGAGGAGGCCTTCGGCCTGGTGGCGGAGGATCCGGACCTCTCACGGCCGGAGAACGCGCTCGCGGCGGAGGCGCTCCGCGAGCGCTGGGCCGAACGGCTCTCCCTGGCGCGGATCGGGTGAGGGGCGCCCGCCGAGGGGCCCCGCCGGCGACCGACCCCGCGCCCGGGCGGGGTCTATGATGAGGGCGTGAGCCGTGCCCTGGCGACCGAGCTGGCACGCATGGGCATCCGCGACGAGCGGGTGCTGGGGGCCTTCGCGCGGGTGCAGCGCGCGCAGTTCGTGCCGGCCGCGCTGCGCGACGCGGCGGACGACGATCGGCCGCTCCCCATCGGCCACGGCCAGACCATCTCCCAGCCCTTCGTGGTCGCGTTGATGACCGAGGCGCTCCGCCTCGGGGGCACCGAGCGCGTGCTGGAGGTCGGGACCGGCTCCGGCTACCAGTGCGCCATCCTGGCGCTGCTGGCGGCCGAGGTCTACTCGGTGGAGATCGTCCCCGAGCTGGGGGCGCGCGCGGAGGAGGTGCTGCGCGGAGCCCTGGGGCTGGAGAACGTGCACCTGCGCGTGGGAGACGGCAGGGGCGGGTGGCCGGAGGCGGCGCCCTTCGACGCCATCCTGGTGGCCGCGGCGCCGGCCGAGGTCCCGCCGGCGCTCGTGGCGCAGCTCGGCCCGGGCGGACGGATGGTCCTGCCGGTGGGCGGGGATCCCGACCTCCAGACGCTGGAGCTCGTCCGGCGCTGCGACGACGGCTCGGTCACCGTGACGAGCCTGTTGCCCGTCCGGTTCGTGCCGCTCACGGGCGCAGCCTGACCACCCGCCCGGCGTCCGGCGGGCTCCCCGGCGGCGAGGCCGCGCCGTCTGGTACCATGGAGCGGTGATCTGCCCCGTCTGCGACCACGCCCAGGAGGGCGCGCCGGAGTGCGACGTCTGCGGTGCGAGGCTGTCGGCACCGCCCGCGGCGCCGGTCGTCGCGTCGCCGCTGCCCGGGCTGGAACCGACCGGCCTCGGCGGCGGAGCCCCGGCGCCGGCCGCGGAAGCTCGCGCTCCCTGGGTGGAGTCCACGGCCTCGGCGCCGGCGCCCGACGGCGCCGTCGAGCCCATCGAGATCGACCGCACCGGCCACGAGGCTCCGGTCCCGGCGCGCCCTCCGCTCGCCGCTGCCGCGTGCCGTTACTGCCGCGCGCCGGCCGCCCCCGGACAGGTCTTCTGCGACGCCTGCGGCATGCGCCTGCCGAGCCACCGCAGCGACCCGCTCGCGGCGCCGCCGGAGGCGGTGCGCTGCCGGGGCTGCGGGACCGTGGTCACGGGCCGCGCCTGCCCGGGCTGCGGCGCCCGGGTGCCGGACGCCGGGGAGGGCGCGGCGCGGTCATAGCGCCTCTTGCCAACGGGAGCCGCTTTCGGCAATTTGGGCCGCCCAGGCATGGACCACGTCAACGACCTCCGGGCCTCGTCGCGCGCCGCGAGCGAGGCGCCCGAGGGGGCGCTTCGGGCGGAGCACGACGCCCTCCTGGCGCGGCTCGCGGTGCGCCGCTCCATCGACCACATGCGCCGCTTCGCCTACGCCGCGTTCGCGGCCTTCATCGCCGCCGGCCTCTCGGTGAAGCTGGCGCACGACCGCTGGTTCTCCGTCCGGCCGAACCGCTTCCGGGGGCCGCCCGTCTACTTCTTCGTGGCGCTGGCGGCCATGGCCGTGCTGGCGGTGGTGGCCACCGTGCAGCTCCTCCGCGCGCGCCGCCTCATGCGCGCCGAGGACGCGCTCTTCGCCCGCATGCAGGCGCTGCGCGGCCGGCTGGGGATCGACCCGTGACCCGCCGGCGCGCGCGAGGCCGGTTCCTGGTGCTGGAGGGGCTCGACGGGGCCGGGACCACGACGCAGGCGCAGTGCCTCGCGGAGCGCCTGCGCGCCCGCGGCCGCCGGGTCCACGTCACCGCCGAGCCGTCGAGCGGGCCCGTCGGCGCGCTCGTGCGGCAGGTGCTGACGCGGCGGGTGGCGGGGGGCGGGGGTGGCGCCGGGTTCGATCCGGCCGCCCTGGCGCTGCTCTTCGCGGCCGACCGGCTCGACCACGTGGCGGCGGAGATCGCGCCGCGCCTGGCGGCCGGTGTCGACGTGGTGTCGGACCGGTTCACGCTCTCGTCGCTCGCCTACCAGGCGGCGAGCTGCGGCGGCCTCGACTGGGTGGCGGCGATCAACGGCCGGGCCCTGGCGCCGGACGTCACGCTCTTCCTCGAGGTGGACGCGCGCACCGCGCTGGGGAGGCGCTTCGCGGCCGCGACGCGGCGCGAGATCTTCGAGGTGCCCGCCTTCCAGCGGCGGGTGGCGCGGGCCTACCGGGACGGGATCGACTGGCTCCGGGCCGCGGGGCAGCGCGTCGAGATCGTGGACGGCGCCCGGCCGATCGCCGAGGTCACCGACGCCCTCGAGCGGCGGGTGGGCCGGCTGGTGCCCGCGCGCCGCCCACCCCGACGGCCATGAGCACGCCCAGCGCCACCGTCCTGATCGTCGGGAACGAGGTCCTCTCCGCCAAGGTGCGCGACGAGAACGGCCCCTACGCCGCCCGGCGGTTGCGCGAGCTGGGCGTCCGGCTGGCGGCCCTGCTGACGCTCCCCGATCGGCTGGAGCTGCTGGAGGAGGCCGTCGACCGGGAGCGCCCCCGCGTGGACTGGCTCTTCACGTCGGGCGGCGTAGGCCCGACCCACGACGACGTGACGCTGCTGGCCATCGCGCAGGCGCTGGGCCGGCCGCTCCGACGCGATCTGCGCCTGGTGGCCAACGTCCGGCGCTGGTACGACCGGCGCGGCGTGGAGCCGCCGGAGGCCGCGCTGCGCATGGCGGACGTCCCGGAGGGGACGCGCCTGCTGGGCGATCCCGGCTTCCCGGTCATGGTGGTGGAGAACGTGGTGATGCTCCCCGGCCCGCCGCAGTTCTTCCGGGCGCAGTTCGACGCCTTCGTCGCGGAGCTGGCGGCGCCGCCGTTCAGGATCGGCAGCGTCTACCTCGGCGTGAGCGAGGACAGCTTCGCCGTCTCGCTGCACGAGGTCGTGCAGCGTCACCCCGACGTGGACATCGGGAGCTACCCGCGCTTCGACGAGGCCGATCACCGGGTGCTCGTCACGTTCGAGGGCAAGGACCCGGCCCGTGTCGAGCTCGCCATGCGCGCGTTCGTGGCGGCGCTGCCCCCGGGCGCGGTCCTGCGCCTCGAGGGGCCCTGATCGGCGCTACAGCTCGAAGCGGTCGATCTGACCGCGCTGCTGCAGGATCTCGAGCGCGCCCTTGGTGATCCGCTCGCGGTCCTCGCCCTGGAGCTTCACCACGAGCGGCGCCAGCGAGCGCTCGCTCTTGCGCGAGGGTGCGGGAGGTACCACCGCCACCGCCCAGCTGTCGCCGAGGTCCTTGTCGACCGTGACCTGGCACTCCACGTTCCCGATGAAAGCCTTCGCCATGGCGCGCAATGTACCCCGAAAGCGCCGGCGTGAGAACGCGCGCCGCGCCGCGCCGGGGCGGCGGCCGGCGGCGCGCGGCCCTACGCGGGCGCAGCCGGCGCTCCTGCCGCGCGGTAGATTGGGCCGCCGCGAGGGAGGTGCGCCTTGGACACGACCGGATCGGAAGCGTGGAGCCGTTACCGGCGGCAGCTCTGCCGGGTGGCAGGGCTCGAGCTGTCGGTCGATCCGAGCCGGATGGACCTCGATCGTTCCTTCCTGGAGGCGAGCGGGCCTGCCCTGGACGCGGCCTTCGCGGCGATGGACGCGCTCGAGCAGGGGGCCGTCGCCAACCCGGACGAGCGACGCATGGTGGGCCATTACTGGCTGCGCGACCCCGTCCGCGCGCCGTCGGCCGCCATCCGGCGCGAGATCGAGGAGACGCTCGTCCGCGTGCGCTCCTTCGCGGCCGACGTCCACGGGGGACGCGTCCGCCCGTCGCGCGCGGTGGCCTTCTCGCAGCTGCTCTGCGTGGGGATCGGCGGGTCGGCCCTCGGGCCGATGTTCGTGGCGGACGCGCTCTCCGACCCGGCGCGCGACCGGCTCGTCCCGCACTTCCTCGACAACACCGACCCCGACGGCTTCGCGCGTGTTCTCGAGGCCCTGGGCGCCCGGCTCGACGAGA
>JAJYHA010000147.1 GCA_021784995.1 Myxococcales bacterium | reverse complement strand
CCCCGATCGGCGGCGGCATCCGCTCGCTGAACGTCGCGCTCCGGCAGATGCTCGACCTGTACGTCTGCCTCCGCCCCGTCCGCTGGTTCAAGGGGGTCCCCTCGCCGGTGAAGAACCCGGCCAAGGTGGACATGGTGATCTTCCGCGAGAACACCGAGGACATCTACGCGGGGATCGAGTGGGAGGCCGGCTCGGAGCAGGCGAAGAAGCTCCTCGCCTTCATCGAGAAGGAGTTCCCCAAGGAGTACAAGAAGATCCGGTTCCCCGGCTCGACGGGCCTCGGCGTGAAGCCGGTCTCCCGCGAGGGGACCGAGCGGCTGGTCCGCGCCGCGATCGAGTACGCCCTGCGCCTGAAGCGCAAGAGCCTCACGATCGTGCACAAGGGCAACATCATGAAGTACACGGAGGGTGCGTTCCGGAACTACGGCTACGCGCTCGCCGAGCGCGAGTTCGCCGACAAGGTCTACACCTGGGACCAGTGGGAGCGGACCAAGGCCGCGAAGGGCGAGGAGGCGGCCAACGCCGAGCAGAAGGCGGCGCTCGCCGGCGGCAAGCTCCTCGTCAAGGACGCCATCGCCGACATCACCCTCCAGCAGGTGCTCACCCGGCCGGAGGAGTTCGACGTCATCGCCACCCTCAACCTGAACGGTGACTACCTGTCCGACGCCCTGGCGGCCCAGGTCGGCGGCATCGGCATCGCCCCCGGCGGCAACGCCAACTACGTCACCGGCCACGCCATCTTCGAGGCGACCCACGGCACGGCGCCCAAGTACGCCGACCTCGACAAGGTGAACCCCGGCTCGGTGATCCTCTCCGGCGAGATGATGTTCCGCCACCTCGGCTGGAACGAGGCGGCCGACCTGATCATCAAGGGGATGGATCGGGCGATCGGCGCGCACCGGGTCACCTACGACTTCGCCCGCCTCATGAAGGCGGAGGGGCTCACCGACACCGTCGAGGTGAAGTGCTCCGAGTTCGGAGACGAGATCATCAAGCACATGTAGGCAGCCCACCCCACCCGAGACAGGGAGAGACCGGACATGGCTCCTCGCAAGAAGATCGCACTCATCGGCGCTGGCCAGATCGGCGGCACCATGGCGCTGCTCAGCCTCCAGCGTGAGCTCGGCGACGTGGTCCTCGTGGACATCATGGAGGGGGTCGCCAAGGGCAAGGCCCTCGATCTCCAGGAGACCCGCGGGGTCTTCAAGAACGACGCCGAGGTCACCGGCGGCGGCACCACCGACTACTCGGTGATCAAGGACGCCGACGTCTGCATCGTCACCGCCGGCGTCCCCCGGAAGCCGGGGATGAGCCGCGACGATCTGCTCAAGGTGAACCTCGAGGCGATCACCAAGGTGGCCCAGGGGATCAAGCAGTACGCCCCGAACGCCTTCGTCATCGTGGTGACCAACCCGCTCGATTCGATGGTCTACGCGATGTACAAGATCACCGGCTTCTCCAAGGCCAAGGTGATCGGCATGGCGGGCGTCCTCGACACCGCCCGCTTCCAGTACTTCGTGGGCGAGGCGGCCGGCGTCTCCCCGCAGGACGTCAACGCGCTGGTGCTCGGCGGCCACGGCGACGACATGGTCCCGCTGCTCCGCTACAGCTCGATCAACGGCGCCCCGCTCACCAAGTTCATCGAGAAGGCGAAGCTCGACGCCATCGTCGAGCGGACCCGCAAGGGCGGCGGCGAGATCGTCGCCCTCCTGGGGACCGGCTCCGCCTTCTACGCGCCGGCGATCAGCGCCGTCACCATGGCGGAGAGCTACCTGAAGGACAAGAAGCGCGTCCTCCCGTGCTCGGCGCTCCTCGAGGGGCAGTACGGCGTGCGGGACCTCTTCGTCGGCGTCCCCGTCGTCGTCGGCGCCGGCGGCGCCGAGCGGATCATCGAGGTCGATCTGAACGACGAGGAGAAGGCGATGCTCGCCAAGTCGGTGGAGAGCGTCCGCAAGTCGGTCGCCGAGACGAAGCTCTAGGCCCGGGATCGCCGGGGCTCCGGGCGACCGGGGCCCCGGCGCGCCATGCGCCGAGAGAGTGTCGCGTGAAGATCCACGAGTACCAGGCGAAGGACATCCTCAGGAAGTTCGGGGTGGCGGTCCCCCGTGGGTACCTGGCCGCGACCCCGCTCGAGGCCGAGGGCGCCGCCCGGCAGCTCGGGGGCGGGATCTGCGCGATCAAGGCGCAGATCCACGCCGGCGGGCGCGGGAAGGGCGGCGGCGTGAAGCTCGCCCACTCGCCCGACGAGGCCCGGCAGCAGGCCGCGGCGATGATCGGCATGGTCCTCAAGACCCCGCAGACCGGCCCCGAGGGTCAGGTCGTGCGGAAGGTCTACGTCGAGGAGGGGTGTCGCATCGCCCGCGAGCTCTACCTCGGGATGACCCTCGACCGCGAGGCGGGCCGGATCGCGGTCATGGCGTCGACCGAGGGCGGAGTCGACATCGAGCAGGTCGCGCACGACGCCCCCGAGAAGATCCTCCGGGAGTCGGTCGATCCGCTCACCGGGTTGCTCCCGTTCCAGGCGCGACGCCTGGCGTTCGGGCTCGGGCTCCAGGGGGACTCGGTCGGCGCGTTCGTGCGCTTCGCCATCGGCCTCCACGGCGCCTACGTGGCGACCGACGCCTCGCTCGCCGAGATCAACCCGCTGGTCGTCACCGCCCAGGGCGACGTCCTGGCGCTCGACGCCAAGATGAACTTCGACGACAACGCCCTCTACCGCCACCCGGACATCGCCGCCATGCGCGACCCGGACGAGGAGGACCCGAAGGAGACCGCCGCCAAGGAGTACGACCTCTCCTACATCGCCCTGGAGGGGGACATCGCCTGCATGGTGAACGGCGCGGGGCTGGCGATGGCCACGATGGACAGCATCCAGCTCTCGGGCGGGCGCCCCGCGAACTTCCTCGACGTCGGGGGGGGCGCGGACGAGGCGAAGGTCACCGCCGCCTTCAAGATCCTCCTCTCCGATCCGCACGTGCGGGCGGTGCTGGTGAACATCTTCGGCGGGATCATGAAGTGCGACGTGATCGCGAACGGGATCGTCACCGCGGCCCGGCAGGTCGGGCTGTCGATCCCCCTGGTGGTCCGGCTCGAGGGGACCAACGTGGCGCTGGGGAAGCAGATCCTCGCGCAGAGCGGGCTCGCGATCACCCCCGCCGACGACCTCGGCGACGCCGCGCGCCGGGCGGTCGCCGCGGCGCAGGCGGCCTAGCGGCGCGGCGGGAGCGAGGGACCGGTGAGCATTCTCGTCGACAGGAACACCCGCGTCCTCGTCCAGGGGATCACCGGCTCGGCCGGCAGCTTCCACGCGGAGCAGATGATCGCCTACGGGACGCAGGTGGTCGCCGGGGTCACGCCGGGGCGCGGCGGGACGAGGTTCCAGGGGCAGGTCCCGATCTTCCAGACGGTCCAGGCGGCGGTGCGCGAGACCGGGGCGGACGCCTCGGTCATCTTCGTCCCCCCGCCCTTCGCCGCCGACGCCATCATCGAGGCCGCGGAGGCCGGGGTCGCGCTGGTCATCGCCATCACCGAGGGGATCCCGATCCTCGACATGGTCCGGGTGAAGCGCGCGCTGGTCGGGCGGGCCGGCGTCCGGCTCATCGGCCCGAACTGCCCGGGCGTCATCACCCCCGCGGAGTGCAAGATCGGCATCATGCCGGGCCACATCCACCGGCCGGGGCGGATCGGGGTCGTCTCCCGCTCCGGGACCCTCACCTACGAGGCCGTCCACCAGCTCACCGAGCTGGGGATGGGCCAGTCGACCGCGGTCGGCATCGGCGGCGATCCGGTGCACGGGACCGACTTCATCGACGTCCTGCGGCTGTTCGAGGCCGATCCCGGGACCGACGCCGTGATCATGATCGGCGAGATCGGCGGCTCCGAGGAGGAGCGCGCCGCGGCCTTCGTCCACGACGAGATGACCAAGCCGGTCGTGGGCTTCATCGCCGGCCGCACGGCGCCGCCCGGGAAGCGGATGGGACACGCCGGCGCGGTCATCTCCGGCGGCACCGGCACGGCCGAGGCCAAGCTCGAGGCGATGCGGCGGGCCGGGATGGCCGTCTGCGACGGCCCCCACCTCCTCGGCAGGACCATGCAGGACACCCTGGCGCGGCGCCCTCCGGCGCAGGCCGGGGCGGGCGCGAAGGATCCGTCGAGGCCGACGAGGCGCCCGAGCTGATCACCCACCGGCCGGCGCGAGGGGCGGGGGAAGCGCCGGCCACCATCCAGCAGCGCGAGGAGCAGCCATGGCAGTCGAACGCACCCTGTCCATCATCAAGCCCGACGGCGTCGAGAAGGCGATCGTCGGCCGCATCATCTCCCGGTTCGAGACCGCGGGCCTCAAGCCGGTCGCCCTCCGGATGACCCACCTCTCGGTGCGCGAGGCCGAGGGGTTCTACGCGGTGCACCGCGCCCGGCCCTTCTTCGCCGATCTCGTCAGGTCGATGACCCTCGGCCCGGTGGTCCTCATGGTGCTCGAGGGGGAGGGGGCGGTGGCGCGGAACCGGGAGATCATGGGCGCGACGGACCCGAAGAAGGCGGCCGAGGGGACGATCCGCAAGGAGTTCGCGACCGACATCGAGAAGAACACCGTCCACGGCTCCGACAGCGTCGAGAACGCGCGGATCGAGATCTCCTACTTCTTCCCCGAGTCGGCGGTCCACCCGTACGAGTGGAAGCGGCGGAGCTGACCGGCCCGGGGGCCCGGTCCGGCCCGGGCCGGGCGCGCCCGGCCCGGGAAGGTTAGAATCGGTGCCCACCTCGCGCGGGGTGGGCACCGCCGTCCCGGCGCGGCGGCGGGCGCGGGAACGGAGCGGGCCGTGGACGGAGTCGACCGCTGGAAGTGGATCCTCGGGGCGGCCTTCCTCGCCGGCGCGGCGTTCTGCTCGGGCGCGGAGACGGCGCTCACCTCCCTCGGGGAGCCGCGCGCGCGCCAGCTCCACGAGGAGGGAGGCCGCCGCGGCCGCTCCCTGGCGCTCTGGCTCGCCCACCCGGAGCGGGTGCTGGCGACGCTCCTCATCGCCAGCACCCTGGTCAACGTCGGCGCCGGCGCGCTCGCCGCCTCGATCGGCGCCGACCTCGCGGCCCGGTGGGGGCGGGGGGAGGGGCTGGTGGTCGCCGTCGTCACCGGCCTCGCCACCGTCGCCGTCCTGTTCCTCGGGGAGATCGTCCCGAAGACCGTGGCCAGGCGCCACCCGGCCCGGGTCGCGGTCGCGGCCATGCCCGCCGTGCGCGCGCTCGCGCTGCTCCTGCGGCCGATCGCGGCGGCCACCACCCGGATCGCCTCGGCCGTCGTCGGCCCCTTCGGCGGGGCGGCGCCGGCCACCCCCGCGGTGACGAGCGCGGAGATCGAGTACCTGATCGAGATGGGGACGCGCGAGGGGGTGCTCGACGAGGTGAAGGAGGAGCTGCTCAACAGCGTCCTCGAGTTCGCCGACCGGGTGGTGAAGGAGATCATGGTCCCGCGGACCCGGATGGTGGCCATCGACGAGGCGGCCTCCCCGGAGGCGCTCGTCCGCGTGGTCGCCGAGAACCCCTTCAGCCGGATGCCCGTGTACCGGGGGACGGTGGACGAGATCGTCGGGGTGCTCCTCGTCCGGGAGATCGTGCAGGAGCTCCGCGACGGACCCATCCGCGGCGTGACCCTGGCCCGGCACCTCAAGCCGGCCTTCTTCGTCCCGGAGCAGATGAAGATCTCGCGCCTCCTGAAGGAGATGCAGCGGCGCCACGTCCACCTGGCCATCGTCGTCGACGAGTTCGGCGGGACGAGCGGGCTGGTCACCCTCGAGGACGTCCTCGAGGAGATCGTCGGCGAGATCCAGGACGAGGGCGACGCCGAGGCGGCCCCGGTGCGGGTGCTGGGCGACGGGGTCTGGCTCGCCGACGCGGCCATCCCGCTCCACGACCTGGCGTCCTTCCTCGAGCGCCACCCGGGCGCCGGGGGCGGGGCGCCCGGGGCGGGGGAGCCGGGCGTCGTCTTCCCGGAGTCGAGCGACTACGGGACCCTCGGCGGCTTCGTCACCGCCACCGCCGGCCGCGTGCCCCCGGTGGGCGCGGTGATCGAGTGGCAGGGGCTCGCCTTCACGGTGCGGGCCGGCGACGAGCGGCGGCTGACCCGGATCGAGATCGCGCGCGGCGGGGCGACGGCGCCGGCGGAGCCCCGGCGCGCGGCGGAGGGGGCGTGACCGGCGTCGTC
>JAJYHA010000145.1 GCA_021784995.1 Myxococcales bacterium | reverse complement strand
GGGGCGGCTCGCCTCGGAGCGCGCGGCCGCCGCCGAGGCGCGCGCGGCCGCCGCCGAGGAGCGGCTCCGCCAGGGAGAAGCGCTCCGCGACAAGGCGCGCCGGGCGGTGGCCGTGCTCCTCCAGGCCCTCGAGGAGCCGTCTCCCAGGGCTCCCGCCGCCGAGATCGCTCCGCGCCGGGAGTGATCCCGGCGGTCGCGCCTCGCCGTCGCCGTCACCCCGGGGTGACCGTGCGGGACCGCGCGCGCCTGCGCAGCAGCCCCGCCAGCTCCGCCAGCTCCTCGATCCCCAGCAGGCGCGCCGTCCCCAGGTAGGTGACGAGGGCGAGCAGGATGGGGACGAACGCCCGGGCGAGCTGGCCGCCGACCCCGTGGCCGGGCGCCAGCGCCGCGGTGCCCCGGAGCGCGCCCCAGGCGACCGCGGCCATGGCGGCGGAGGCGATCAGCACGCGCCCCATCTGAGGGAACACGCCGGAGCCCCCCAGGCCGCCATGGCGGCGCCGCCACGCCACCGCGAGCACCAGGAAGTTGACCGTGGCCGCGAGGGAGGTGCCGAGGGCGACGCCGCGATAGCCGAGCACCGGGTAGAGCGCCAGGTTGAGCGCCAGGTTGGAGGCCATCCCGACCAGGCTCCCCACCACCGGGATCCGCGCCTCGTCCAGCGCGTAGAAGGCGGGCGCGAACACCTTCACCGCGGAGTACCCGTACAGCCCGATGGCGTAGAGGAGCAGCGCCTGCGCGGTGGCGGTGGTGTCCTGGGGCCGGAACGCACGGTGCTCGTAGATGACGGCGATGATGGGGTGCGCCAGGACGACCAGCCCGACGGCCGAGGGGACGTTGAGGAAGGCGACCAGGCGCATGGCCGCGCCGAGCGTCCTCTTGGCCCCGGCCAGGTCGCGGGCGGCGGCCCGCTGCGCCACGCCGGCGCCCGCCACGGTGGCGATCGCGACGCCGAAGACGCCGAGCGGGAGCTGCATGAGGCGGAACGCGTAGTTGAGCCAGCTCACCGCGCCCACCTCGTGCGAGGCGAAGATGTTCGAGACGAAGATGTTCACCTGGACGGCCGAGAGGCCGATCACGGCCGCGCCCACCACGCGCGCGATCCGGCGCACGCCCGGCTCCCGCAGCGACGCCCGCGAGACGAGGGGCCGCGCGCGGAAGCCGAGCGCCCACAGGGTCGGGAGCTGCGCCGCGAGCTGGGCGGCGCCGCCGAGCAGCGTCCCCAGCGACCACCCGATCACCGCCGCCCGCGGACCGGCGCCGACGCGCCACAGCGTCACCCCCACCGCGATGGTGGCCACGTTGAAGAGCGCCGGCGCGATGGCGGGGGCGGTGAAGCGCGCCTGTGCGTTGAGCATCCCCATCGCCACCGCGGAGAGCGAGACGAGGAGGAGGTAGGGCATCATGATGCGCGCCAGCTCCGCCGACAGCCGCACCTGGTCCGGCGCGTACCCGGGCGCCATGAAGCGCACCAGCTGCGGCGCGAAGACGACGCCGAGCAGCGTGAAGGCGCCCACCACCAGCAGGACCAGCCCGATCACCGCGTTGGCCAGCCCCCAGGCGGCGGCCCGCCCGCGGTTCCGGTCGTAGTCGGCGAAGGTGGGGACGAAGCCCGCCGACAGCGCCCCCTCGGCGAAGAGGTCGCGCAGCAGGTTGGAGATGCGGAAGGCGGTCACGAAGGCGTCCGTGAAGCGCCCGGCGCCCAGCAGCGCCGCGAAGACCTGCTCCCGCACCAGGCCCAGCACCCGCGAGGCCATGGTGGCGACGGAGATCCAGAGCGCTCGGCCCATGCGCACCGGCGCCTGCGGCGCCGAGGCCGCGCTCTGGGTGGGATCGCGCACGGCGCGGCGTCAGTGCTTGCCCGACAAGGGGCCCTTCCCGGCGGCTTCCTTCTTCAGGAGCCACGCCCGCGCCTGCGCCTGGATGGTCTGCGGGACGTTGCGGTCGCGGGCCAGCTCCCGGATCTCCTTCTCCTGGAGGGTCAGCAGCAGCTTGAGGGCGGTGGGCAGCGGCACCTTGGGGTTCTTCACCAGCGCCGCCTTGATGCCGTAGTGCTTCAGGTACTCGCGCGTGCCGTAGATGTGCCGCAGGACCTCCGCGCTCACCGTCCGCGAGTTGGCCAGCATGAGGATCTCGCCGTCCGTGATCCGGGGGCTGGTCACCGCGGCCAGGGCGACCAGCTTGTTCGTGTCGCGCAGGAGCAGCGCGCGCGCCTCGCGGTTGCCCAGGGTGGCCAGCTTGATCTTCTCGCTCACGGCCATGCGCATCACGCGCTGGGTCATGGTGAGCCGCCGCTCCTGCTGCTCGGGCGACTCGGGCGGCACCGAGCCCGTGCCCCCGTCCTCGACCCGCTCGGCCGCGAGGTCCGACGCGTACTCGGCGATGAGGCCGGCCGCGGTGTCGCCCTGCGGCGCCGGCGAGGGATCGGCGCCGTGGATCCGGCGGTGCGCCGCCACGAGCTGCGGGACGTCGAGCAGCGTGAGGCCGTTCCGGACGCAGAACTCGCAGGCGCCGTCCACCGTGGACGCGAGCGCGGTGGAGCTCCGGCAGAGCTCGCGGATGATGTCGTCGTGGCGGAGGAGCCGCAGCTCGTTCTGCCGGATGAGCTCCGTCAGCCGCTGCGGCACCTGCGCGGCCAGCCGCGCCACGGTGCCGTCGGGCGTGGCGCGGTTCAGGAGGATCAGCTCGAGCGCGCTCTCGCTGGCGCGGACGCGATCGGCCAGCCAGTCGAGCACCTCGCCCCGGACGTCCTCGTCGCGGAGCGCGACGCCCAGGATCCGGTCCGGGAGCGACTCCGCGGTCCGGGTCGCCGTCGCCCGCACCGCCTCGTCGGGATCGAACGAGAGCAGGAACAGCAGGGTGACGACGTCGCCCGGGGCGACGGCCGGCACGAGCGCCTTGGCGCCCATCATGCGCAGGGGCGGCGGCGCGGCCGGATCGGCGTGCTTCTGCAGCGGCTTCGGGAGGACGTCGAGGGCGACCGGGCAGTCGGGCATCGGGTCAGCCTCGCGGCGCTTCGCGATCCGGCGGCAGCACGCCGAGCATCATGGGCGTCGTGGACGGCACCGGGTGCAGGGCGCGCGACCACCGGTGCCGCAGCTTGCCCAGCCAGCGGTTGAGCGGGCTGGAGCGCCGGAGGAACGGCAGGACGGGCCGGCGCCGCCAGCCCATCTGGCGCTGCGCGGCGTGCAGGGCCTCGTGCTGCGGGTCGGCCGCGAGCCCGCGCATCACCGCCTTCACCGCCCGCTCGCGCTGCGCCAGCGCGAGGTGCGCCCGCGCCTGGTTGAGGCAGAGCTCCGGCGCCGGCCCGGCCAGCCGCAGCGCCCGGTCGCAGAGCGACATGCCCAGGTTCGAGTTGCGCTCCACCAGCACCAGCGTCAGGCCGTACCAGGACATGGGCCGCGGATCGCTCGGCGCGCGCCGGTGCGCGCGCTCGAAGAGCGCGTGGGCGGAGAGGACGTCGCCGGCGACGTAGCGCGCGATCCCCTCCTCCAGGAGCGCCGGCGCCTCCGGCGCGGCCGGCGGGTCGCTCCTCGTCGCGCCCTCGGTCATCGGTTCCGCTCGTGGATGAGCCGGAGCCCGTCGAGCGTCAGGTGCTCGTCCACCTCCGAGATGCTGCGCGAGACGCCGGCGATGAGCGGCGCCAGCCCGCCGGTGGCCACGATCCGGGGGACGAACCCGAGCTCGGCCTGCATCCGCTCGCAGATGCCGTCCACCAGCCCGACGTAGCCGTAGACGAGGCCGCTCTGCATGGAGGAGACGGTGTTGCGCCCGATGACGTGCGCCGGCCGCGCGAACTCCACCTGCGGCAGCTTCGAGGCGTGGCGGAAGAGCGCCTCCATGGAGATGGTGATGCCGGGGCAGATGGCGCCCCCCAGGTACTCCCCCCGCTGCGAGACGGCGTCGAAGGTGGTGGCCGTCCCGAAGTCGACCACGATCAGGCCGCACGCCCAGCGGTCCCAGGCGGCCACCGCGTTCACGATGCGGTCCGCGCCCACCTCCCGCGGGTTCTCGTACAGGATGGGCATCCCGGTCTTGACCCCGGGCTCGACGAAGAGCGCCTTCACGCCGAAGTAGCGCTGGCTCATCCGCTGCAGCGTGGTGGCCAGCGTCGGGACGACGCTCGAGACGGCGACGGCGTCGACGGCGCCCGGCTCGAGCCCGCCGGCCGAGAAGAGCTGGCGCACCTGGATGCCGTACTCGTCGGCCGTCCGGCCGTGGCTCGTCTCGACGCGCCAGTGCTGGCGCAGGACCTTGCCCTCGAAGGCCCCGAGCACGGTGTTCGTGTTCCCGACGTCGACGGCGAGCAGCACGGGGCGAGAGGGTAGTCTCCACCCCGGGCCCGGTCAACGCGCGCGCAGCGTCTCCACGTCCCCCGAGACCACGCGGCGCAGGCCGTCGCCGGTCCGGATCAGGAGCGCGCCGTCCAGGTCCAGGTCCTCGGCGACGCCCTCGACCGGTTCGGGGCTCCCCGTCACGCGCACATCGCGGCCGAGCGTGTCGGACATCGACCGCCACGCGTCGCGCACCGGCGCGAACCCGTCCGCCGCGTGCCGGTCGAGCCACTCCTCGAGCCGGGTGAGCGCCGCGGCGGCGAAGAGCGCGCGCGGGACGGGCTCGCCCCGCTCGATGGCCAGGCTGGTCGCGCCCGGGAGGACGTCGGGCGGGAAGTCGCCCGGGGCGGCGTTCACGTTGACGCCGAAGCCGAGCACGACCCACTGGACCTGGTCCAGCTCGGCGCCCATCTCGGTGAGCACGCCGGCCAGCTTCTTGCCGCGGGAGAGCACGTCGTTCGGCCACTTGATCATGGCCGCCACGCCCGCCTGGCGGACGGCCTGGCACAGCGCCACCGACGCGACCAGGGTCAGCTCGGGGGCGCGCGCCGGCGGGAGGTCGGGGCGGAGCACCACCGAGGCGTAGAGGTTCCGGCACGGGGGGGAGGTCCACGCGCGGCCGCGGCGTCCCCGCCCGGCGCTCTGCGCCTCCGCCACCACCACCTCCCCGTGCCCGGCGCCCTCCTCGGCGAGCTGCTTCGCCACGTCGTTCGTCGAGCCGACCTCGGCGAACCAGTGGAGGACCTGCCCCAGGTCGTGGGTGTTGAGGAGCGGCCGCAGCTCCAGCTCGCCCAGCCGGTCGGGGATCTCGACCAGGCGGTAGCCGCGGGCCGGCAGCGCGTCGATCCGGTAGCCCTGCGCGCGCAGCGCGTTGACGTGCTTCCACACGGCCGCCCGGGAGAGCCCGAGCTTGTCGCTGATCGCCTCTCCGGAGACGTACTCGTCGCCCGACTCGGCCAGGAAGGCGAGCACGATCTCCTCGCTCCCCGGTGGCGCGGGCTCGGCCATGCGCCCGGATTGTGCACCACTCCGGCGCGGGCGGGAAGCGAGCACGCGCCTCGCCCCGCCGGGCCTCAGGCGGCGTGGAGCTCGAAGGAGACGTCCACGGCGCGCGCGCTGTGCGTGAGCGCGCCCATGGAGACGTAGTCGACGCCGGTGGCGGCCACCCGGGGCAGGCGCTCCAGGGTCATGTTGCCGCTCGCCTCGAGCGCGACGCGGCCGGCGGCGATCCGGACCGCCTGCGCCATCGTCGCGTCGTCCATGTTGTCGAGCAGGACGATGTCCGCGCCCGCGGCGATGGCCAGCTCGAGGCCGGCCAGATCCACCACCTCGGCCTCGACGCGCAGCAGCGCCCGCCCGCCCGCCCGGGCGCGACGGACCGCCTCCCCCACCCCGCCGCAGGCCGCCACGTGGTTGTCCTTGACGAGGATGCCGTCGCCGAGCGCGAAGCGGTGGTTCGCCCCGCCGCCGGCTCGCACCGCCGCCTTCTCCAGGCGCCGCCAGCCGGGGGTGGTCTTCCGCGTGTCGAGCAGGCGGGTCCTCCCGCCGCCGGCCGCCAGCGCGTCCGCGCACCGGCGCGTCAGCGTGGCCACGCCGGAGAGGCGCTGCAGGAAGTTGAGCGCGGTCCGCTCCGCGGCGAGGAGCGCGCGCAGCGAACCGTGCGCGGTGCCGATCCAGGCCCCGCGGGCCACCGCGGCCCCGTCGCGCGCGTCGAACCGGCAGGCGGCGCCGAGCCGCTCGAAGACGCGCTCCGCCACGTCCGTCCCGGCCAGGACCAGGTCCTCCTTGGCGAGGAAGCGGCCCTCGCCCCGGGCTTCCGGAGCGACGGTGGCCTCGCTGGTCGCGTCGCCGAGGAGGAGGTCCTCCTCCAGTGCGAGGTCGAGGAGCCGCTCCGCGTCG